>CALMMH010000530.1 GCA_937868145.1 uncultured Phycisphaerales bacterium | reverse complement strand
GCTGCCGGTAGGCGAGCGCGGTCTCATAGCGATGGTGGCCGTCGGCAATGATGACGCTCTTGTCGGCCATCATTTGCTCGATAGCCCCAATGTCGCCCTCGTCGACGATGGCGAAGAGCTGATGCCGAACGCCGTGGTCGTCCACGAAGTCCACGAGCGGCTTATTTGAGGCAGCCTTGGCGATGGCTTTGTCGGCGATGCCCTGCGGGTCGTCGTAGAGCATGAACACCAGCCCGAATCGGGCGGCGGTCGCTTTCTTGAGGTTCAGCCGGTCCTGCACGGGCTTGGCGAATACCTGCTCGTGCGGCCGGACGGTCTTGCCGAAGTCTTCGAGCTTGCCGAGCGCGATGAACGTCAGACGCCGATAGGCCACGCCGTCGATCTCGAAGTCCTGGACGTAGCCGTAGATGGTGTCCTTGTCGTCCGGCTTGAGGGCTCCCTCGGCGATCCACTTCTGCAAGAACTCGGCGGCCCGGGTGTACTGATTGTGCTGCGCGTCGTCGGAGGGGGCGGGCTTGCCCCGGGTGATTCGCACGATGTTGTGCTCGCTCCGGCGATAGAGTTCTTCCCGCTCGGCGTCGCTGATCACGTCGTAGGGCGGTGCGATACACTTGCCCACGTCGCCGACGACGCTTGGATCGAACCGAAACGCTTTGAAAGGTTTAACTTCCATCGTCACCGTCTCTGCTGTCCTTGCACCATTCCGGTCCCGCACAATCCCCACCCATCACCCTGAAGTTTCGGCGGACGCCGGTCAGGGCGATTTCCTCCACGAATCTGAGAGCCTTACAGGACGTTCCTGCCGGCCTCCAAACCCACGAAACGGCCGGATCATACCGGGCCGGGTCACGGTTGTCAAGCAAGATCGCGTTGACGGCAGAGGGGAGACACTTGGCTGCCGCCCGCTCTTGGGCGTTGCGACCGCACGCCTCGATTTCTGCAGGAACCCGGCTGGAACCGCACAAAGGAACGGGGCTCGGACTATCTGTTGCCGGCGACCTGTTTCTGAGCGAGGTATTCGTTCATGGCGGCGGCGGCGATTCGGCCTTGGCCCATGGCCAGGATCACCGTCGCGGCGCCCAGGACGATGTCACCGCCGGCGAAGACGCCCGGCATGGACGTGCGACACTGCTCGTCGACCACAAGGTTGCCATATTTGTTGAACTCCAAGCCCGGCGTGGTCTGGCGGATCAGGGGGTTGGACAGGTTGCCGATCGCGATGATCACCGTGTCGACTTCCATTTGGAACTCGGAGCCCGGGATTGCCACGGGACGTCGTCGGCCCGATGCGTCCGGCTCGCCCAATTCGTAGCGGAGGCACTCGATGGCGGTGACGTTGCTCCCTGCGTCGCCCAGGATCCGCTTGGGGTTCTGGAGCAGATGGAACTCGACTCCCTCTTCCTTGGCGTGGTGGACTTCCTCCACTCTCGCGGGCATTTCCGCCTCGGTCCGGCGGTAGATCAGATAGACCTTCTCGGCCCCCAGACGCAGGGCGGTCCGGGCCGAATCCATTGCGACGTTGCCGCCGCCGACCACGGCCACTCGCTTGGAGACCGCGATCGGGGTGTCGGCCCCTTTGCCGAAATCGTAGGCCTTCATCAGGTTGGCCCGCGTCAGGTATTCGTTGGCGCTGTAGACGCCGATGAGCGATTCGCCCTCGATGTTCATGAAACTGGGCAGGCCGGCCCCGACGCCGATGTAGACCGCGTCGAACCCGTCCTCCTTCATGAGTTGCTCGACGGTCCGCGTGCGGCCGACGATGAAGTTCGTGATGATTTGGACGCCCATCTTTTTGAGCGTCTCCAGCTCTTTCCGCACGATGGCTTTGGGCAGCCGGAACTCCGGGATGCCGTAGACCATGACGCCGCCGGGCTTGTGGAAGGCTTCGAAGACGGTGACGTCGTGTCCGGCCCTGCGGGCGTCCGCGGCCGCAACGATGCCGCCGGGGCCCGACCCGATGATCGCTACCTTCTTACCTGTTGTCGGTGCGACGGCGGGGGCTGCCGCGCCGTTCTTGTCGAGATCGGCGACGAATCGTTCGAGCCGGCCGATGGACACGGCTTTGGAGACATCCTTGAGACTCAGGCCTACCGTGCACTTTTCCTGGCACTGGACTTCCTGCGGACAAACGCGACCACACACCGCCGGCAGCAGGGAGCTTTCCTTGATGATCGCCAGGGCTTTCCCGTACTCGCCTTTGGCGATGGCGCCGACGAAGTCGCGGATGTTGATCTGGACGGGGCAACCCTGCACGCAGGGGGCGTTGCGGCATTGCAGGCATCGCATCGCCTCGATTCGAGCCTGCTCCTCCGTGTACCCCTGGGCGACCTCGCTGACGTTGCTCCGACGCACGGCCGGGTCCTGCTGGGGCATGTCTTGGGGAGGGATCGCCAGGCGTTCCTTGGGCTTGAGCCCGCTATTGTTCTGCTTCTGCGACAATTCATGCAGTAACTGCGTTCGTTCTTCTTGAGTCACGGGGGGAATCCTCAGAACCATCGGCATCCGGGCGGATGCTCATTATTTCAGGCCGATGCGGCACTGATGCTGTTTGTACTTTTCGTAGGCTTGCAGCTCGAGCTTCTTGTACGCGCCGAGGCGTTTGATCATCAGGTCGAAATTGACCTTGTGGCCATCGAACTCGGGGCCGTCCACGCAGACGAACTTGGCCTTGCCGTCCACTTCGACGCGGCAGCCGCCGCACATGCCGGTCCCGTCGATCATGATCGTGTTGAGCGAAACCTGGGTCGGCACACCGAACGGTCGGGTCGCCTCGCAGCAGAATTTCATCATGGGTGTGGGGCCGATAATGAAGGCGTGGCCGGGCTTGGAATCGCGGCCGCAGACCTCTTTGAGCGGTTCGGTGACCAGGGCCTTGCGGCCGTAAGAGCCATCGTCGGTGCAGACGATCAGTTCGTCGCTGACTTCCTTGAAGCGATCCTCCAGGATCATGCGGCTCTTGTCGCGGGCCCCGAGGATCGAAATCACGCGGTTGCCCATCTGCTTGAGGGCCGTGGCGATCGGCAGCAGGGGGGCGTTGCCGATGCCGCCGCCGACACAGACGACGACGCCGAAGCGGTCGATGTGCGTCGGAGTGCCCAGCGGCCCGGCGACGTTGGCGATCTCGTCGCCCTCATTCAGGGCCGCCAATTCGGCGGTGGTTTTGCCCATGCGTTGCCAGATCAGCTCGATCGTGCCCTTGTTCGGATCGGCGCCTGCGATCGTCAGGGGGATACGCTCGGAATAATCGCTGTTGATACAGAGGATGATGAACTGGCCGGGCCGGCGGGCCGCCGCAATCAAGGGGGCCTCGACCTCAATCCAGAAGGTTTCTTCGCCTATCTGCCGCTTGCCTGTGATTCTGTGAGACATTCAACCTCCGACGCCCTTCGGCGCGGGTTCAAAGCAACTTGCCGATGTTGTCGCTGATATCCTTCTTGCTTGTCAATCCGACCCACTTCTTCTGGATCTGTCCGTTTTTGAACAGGATCACGGTCGGGATCGCGCTGATGCCGAACTCGACGGCGGTGTCGCGGGCTTCGTCGGTGTTCAGCTTGCACACCTTGGCTTTTCCCGCGAATTCGTCTGCAACCTGTTCGATGATCGGCGTCAGCATTCTGCACGGCCCGCACCACGGGGCCCAGAAGTCCACGAGGACCGGCTCCGTCGCCTTGTGCACCGTCTCGTCGAAGCTGGCGTCCGACAGTTCGATCACGTTGCCTGCCATGGGGTATCCTTTCCACACTTAAGATTCATCTAAAACCAAATCGTCACCGGCCGCAGCCGCGTCGTCTTCTCCGTCGAGGTCCAGATCCAGCTTGAACTCCTCGGCCAAGTCGAGTTCCTCGTCCAAATCGAATTCGTCATCCTCCTCCTCATCATCCGGGTCGGCCTGCGCCTTGGACTGGGATGAAATCTCCACGATCGGGATGGGGAGCGTTTGGGCGGTTTCCTGTTCGGTCTGCGTCTGCGGCTCGGACTGCTCGGCTTGGGCCTCTCCGACGGCCATGATAGCCTGCCGCACAGCCTGCTCGGCAGGCTCGTCGGTCAACGCCCGCAGAAAGATCTGCGAGGTCGATTCGGCCTGTTCGGCCCAGATCAGTTTGTCGCGGATCAGTTCCAGGATCGCCAGGAAAACCCCGACCATGGCCAAGCGATTGGGCCGGCCCTCGAAAATCCTCGCGAATGTGAGCGGACCTTCCGATTGGAGCCGGTCCAGGACCTCGATCTGGTACAGGTCGATCGGGGTGTCGTCGCGAATATGGCCGGTGTAGGAACTGGTTCCGGTCGCCTTGCAGATCGTGTCGAAGGCTTCGAGCAGGTCCCAGATGCTGACTTGGTCCATGTCGATCTCGGGCTCTGTGTTGGGGACCAGCCGCTCGATGAGGCTGGCCGGCCGGCCGAAACGCTCCTGATGCCGTTCTGCGGCGGCGTCGAGGAGGTTGGCGGCGTCCTTGAACCGCTTGTACTCCAGGAGCTGGCGGATCAGCTCGGCCCGCGGATCGCTGGCATTCTCGGGACCGGCTTGCTCGGGCTCCTCTCTCGGCAGGAGCATGGCCGATTTGATTTCCATCAGCGTCGCGGCCATGACCAGGAAATCCCCGGCCAAGTCGATGTCGAACTGCTTGATGATGTCGACGTATTGCAGGTACTGATCGGTGATCTTGGAGATGGGGATATCGTAGATATCCACCTCTTCCTTTCGGACCAAGTACAGCAGCAGGTCGAGCGGACCGGCGAAGATGTCGAGATTGACGCGGTAATCAGTCAAAGGTCACCCCAAGTCCTCGCCTTCGTCCTCGGCGAGATCGTCATCCTCGTCCCAATCCTCTTCTTCGGCGTCTTGGCTCTCGTCCAAAGCCTGTTGTCTCGCCTCTTCCAGGATTTGACGGGCTTCCTCGGCCTGGCTCTCAAGCGTCTGGAGTTCGATGTCGACGACTGCAGGCACGCCGGAATAGACGTTGCCGACGTTTTCACCCATGACGGCCGCCTTGATGCCTTGCTCTTCGAGCAACTGGCGGGCCAAGTCCGCATCCACGGAGTTGTCGTAACGTGCGACGGTGATGAGCTTTTCTTCCTTTTTCATCGTTTGGCTCCCAGCCCCACCGCTTGTCGAGCCTTCAGGAGCGTCGGGAGGGCTACAGCTCTCGCCCGTTCGGCTCCTTTGCGAAGCACGGCCTCGACCACGTCCGGATTCGTCTCGAGCTCGGCTCGTTTCTGCCGGTAGGGCCTGAAATAGTCAATCATCAGCTCGGCCAGACGTTTCTTGACCTCGCCATATCCCATACCCCCATTGCGATAGCGTTGTTCCCACTGAGTCAACTCCTCGGGCGAGGCGACCAGCTTGAGCAACGCAAAGATGTTGCACTTGTCGGGGTCCTTGGGGGCCTCGACCGGCGTCGAATCGGTCACGATTCGCATGATCTTGTTCTTCATGCTCTTTTCGGGCTCGAAGATCTCGATCGTGTTGCCGTAGCTCTTGCTCATCTTGCGCCCGTCCACGCCGGGAACCACGGCCACCGATTCGATGATGTAATCCTCCGGCAGGGTGAAGACCTCGCCGTAGGCGTTGTTGAACCGCAGGGCGATGTCGCGGGTTACCTCAATGTGTTGCTTCTGGTCGGCTCCGACCGGCACGAGGTTCGACTGGAAAATCAGAATGTCGGCCGCCTGGAGGACTGGGTAGGCGAAGAGCCCATGGTTGGCGCTGAGGCCCTGGGCGATCTTGTCCTTGTAGCTGACGCACTTTTGCAGCAGGCTCATCGGGGTCACGCAGGACAGCAGCCAAGTCAGTTCGGTCACCTCAGGCATGTCCGATTGCCGCCAGAACACGGTTTTCTCGGTGTCCAGGCCCAACGCCAGGTAGTCCATCGTCACGTCAATGGTGCGCTGGGCGATGGCGTCCGGCGACGGATTGCTCGTGAGCGCATGGTAATCCGCGATGAAATAGAACGACTCATGCTGCGTCTGCAACTGCAGATGCTGCCGCATGGCGCCGAAATAGTTGCCGATATGCAGACGGCCTGACGGTTGAATGCCCGAAAGAACTCTCAAAATGCTGCCTCCCGAACCAAGAAAAAATCAGGAATAATCTGGGCAAAGTCAATGCCGCGAGGATACTGGGAATGGGCGGTGCTGTCAAGGAATTTGCCGGGAGGGAACGGTGGGGCGTGCCTTCACGAATCCCCCTGAGAACCTCTGTCGTCGCGAATCGATAATAGGGGCCGACATCTGCGTGGGAAGGCGGGGCCGGTCGAGGAGCCGATCCCCCCGCGGCGGCTGGTCGCGTTCCGCAGAAAGACACTTCTTCCACGGAACAAACGGGGACTCGCGCGGACCTGCGATCGTCTGAGACGCTGAGTGTCTTCATTTGGGACATAACAATCCTGTCCCCCCCTCCAGGGTGTGAGGAAGCGCCCATTTGAGAACTCAATCAATCGCTGTCCGCGCGGCCCCGCCGTCGAGGTGTTTTTCGAACCCGGCGAAACGGTCGTCAAGACGACAAACCGATGCCCCCCTCGTCCGGGTTGCGCTACAGGGTGCGGCAGGGTGCGGGAAACGGTCGTTCGATCACGTCCTGCCGAGGCCCTTCATGTACCTTCTGGATTTCCTCAGCCCCATTCGGGAGGCCTTCTTCTTCACGGCCTCCGTGGGCCGGCCGAGCTCTGCCGCCACCTCCGCCGTCGGGCGGTTGGGGAACAGCTTCTTGAGCTCCTTCACGTCATCTTTGGTCCAAGATCCCTTCAACTCATTTCTGGCCATCTCCAGACTCCTTTCTATTAGCTATCATTGTGGATTGAGATTAGCCTTGTGTCATTGTAGTTGTCCGCGTCACCGCAGGCAAATACTTTTCCCTTAATTGAGCGGTTAAAAATGCTCAATTCCCGTCGCAGGTCGCGACATAGGAACGCAGGGCCCACGACATGCCTTAAGTATGATACGTGCAAGAATTCGACTGGTTCGTCAATACGCCGGGGCATGCGTCCATTGCCCGGAGATCCGGTCAATGCCGTTGCGTCCTGTGCCGTCGCGAGGTATTCTGGCATCCTGTGTCTGGTGGAACCGGTGCGGTTCCGGAGAACTGGGCGATTGGCAAACCCTATCGTATCAGCAGGGGTATCATCCAGTCATGGATAAGACGATCGTAGCGTTCGGTGAGGTTTTGTGGGATCTCCTGCCCTCATGCACAGTTCTGGGCGGGGCTCCGTTCAATTTCACGTATCGTGTGAACTCGCTGGGCGACCGGGGGCTCATGGTCAGCCGCCTGGGTCGGGACAACCTGGGCCAACAAGCCTTCGATCATATCGTGCTGCTGGGTCTGGACACCCGGCTCCTGCAGTGGGACGACGAATCGCCCACCGGGACCGTTCAGGTCAGCTTCGACGCGAAGAACAACCCGGAATACGTGATCGTTCCGAACGTCGCGTACGATCGGATTTCGTTTACAGATGACTTGGCCGAGGCGGCGGAAGCGGCGGATTGTCTCTGTTTCGGCACGCTGGCCCAACGCGCCAGCACATCCCGGGCCACGCTCGTCGAGGTCCTGGAGAGAGCGTCGACGGCGCTGAAATTCCTGGACATCAACCTCCGCAAGGATTGTTTCGACGACCGCAGCGTGGATTTCTCCCTGGGACAGGCGGACATCCTGAAGCTCAACGAAGACGAGGCCCACGCGATCGGGCGGATGCTGGAGATTCGCCATGGCTCGATCGACGACTTCTGCAAGACGATCGTGGATGAGTACGGCCTGCGCTTCTGCCTGGTGACGCTCGGCGATAAAGGGGCGTTCGGTCTCTCCTGTGATGGGCAAAGAACCTACACGCCGGGGTACAAGGTCGCCGTCGCGGATTCGCTGGGCTCGGGCGACGCGTTCTCGGCCGGGTTCGTCCACAAGATCCTGCACGGGGCCTCCCTGGGACAGGCCGTCGCGTTTGGCAACGTGCTGGGAGCCGTCGTCGCCACACAGACCGGCGCGACTGTTTCCATGGCAAGCGAGGATCTGGACCGATTTGTGCACCAGAAGAGGGAGCGAAGCATCCACCCGGCGTTCTGGGCCGACGTTCGCGAGGATCTCTGACGGGACCGGCAAGAAGAGGAGAGTCTCCTAAATCCCTCACGAAAGGGGAGACGACCTGCGTAGGGGCTCGAAATGGTTTGTTTCCGTCAGTAAGTATCGAGGATTTCCATGCGAAAGAAGCATCCCGAGTATGCCGCGAGCGTTATGACTGTGATCCTGGTTCAGATTTCGCTCGGCGCGGACGTGCCATTTGCTCGCGTGACAATCGACAACAGCATCAACGACCCCTGGGCCAAGATCATCGCGGACATCGACAAGGATGGTTTTGCCGACATCGTCGTCGGCGGACAAGCCGGACCCTTGGTTTGGTATAAATACCCCGGCTGGACGAAGACCATCATCGCCCAGGGTGGCTACAGGACGGTCGATGGCGAAGCGGGCGACATCGACGGCGATGGCGACCTGGATATCGTGATGGGCGGTCTGATCTGGTACGAGAACCCGCTCGGGGCGGCAGATCCGGCTGCGAAACCGTGGATCGCTCATCAGGTGGCCGACCATCGCACCCACGACATCGAGCTGGCCGACCTGGACAAGGACGGCCGTCTCGACATCCTCTCGCGGGATCAGTCGGATTTCGGCGCCAATGCAGGCGACAAGATCTATCTCTGGCGGCAGGAACCGGGCGACAAGTGGGGACACAAGGTCATCGCGTGTCCGCATGGCGAGGGGCTTGCCCTCGGCGATCTCGACCGCGACGGCGATCAGGACGTGGTCATCGGGGGCATCTGGTTCGAGAACGACGGCCATGTCCTCGACGGCGCCTGGCAGGCCCACAAGTTCTGCAACTGGCATCCGAGCGCGAGCGTCGAAGTGGCCGACGTGGATGGCGATGGCTGTCCCGACGTTGTACTGTCGCCGTCGGAACTCAAGGGCAACTGGCATCGGCTCTCATGGTTCGAGGCTCCGACGGATACCGCACAGGCCGACTGGCCGGAGCACGTAATGGTCGATCGCATCGAATGCGTCATCCACGGGCTGGCGACCGGCGATTTCAATGGCGACGGCGGCATCGACATTGCGACCTCGGAGATGCATCAGGGTGAGAACCCGGACGAGGTCGTCGTCTGGATCGGCCGCAACAAGGGAACGGCCTGGGACAAATGCATTCTCTCCATTCAGGGCTCTCACAGCATTCAAGCCGGCGACATCGGCGCCGACGGGGACCTCGATATCCTGGGCGCCAACTGGAGCGGTCCTTTTCAGCCGGTGGAACTGTGGGAGAACCGATCCTGCGTTGATGCCAAGTGAACGATTGGCCCTTCTGCGTGCGGTCTGGGACCAGGACTTTGCGGGCGTTCGACACCGTGTCTTCCGGCTTGACTTTGTAGAACGCCTGAAGGATTCTGCCGTCTTCATCGACAACGAATGAAGATGGGCGCATGCCCTGATGAAACGCCCTTTGAGCAAGGCCAGTTGATCGAAAAGAAGACAAAAAGAATCAGGCGGCCACTGAACTGTCCGCCAATGGAATGGAGGCGGGGGGATTCGAACCCCCGTCCCGAGATGTTTCAGGATAAGCATCTACATGCGTAGTCGCTCCATTTGAGATTTCGCATCACACAACGCCGAGCCACAGGCTCTGTGATCAGCTATTCCGGTGTTTCTCGCTCCGTCGGCCCGGACGACCGACGAAGCCAGCCCACTGATTGGCGTCCTTATCGAACCCGCAGGCGCAATCCGACAGGACGGGCTGCGTTATTTACGCAGCCATGGCGTAATCGTAGTTGCCATTTAGAAATTAGGTACCGGATGTTTAACCAGGCCAACCGGTGTCCTGGGCACGCAGCTTATCCATTCGCGATCCGGTCGAAGCCGTTCGCCCCCATATTCACTTATGCCAAAGAGCCTAGTAACCAATCATTTCGCGATTCTACCCGATTCTACGCCCGATGGCCAGCAATTGTTTGGCCGGCGGAGACATTCATTGTCGCACGAATCCTCGCCAAGTGAGACCGAGTCACGGAAGGCCGGGTTCAGGACCGACGTTGCGAGTGATAGACCGCGGGAGTCTCTTGCGGCCATCCGGGACAGTTCCGGCTCGCGAGAAATGGGAGTTCATGGACGAACGTACACGTCGTAAGTGTAGGTGATGGCCTTCTTCTCACCGGGACCGAGCTGCAGGTTCCACGTGAGCTTCTGCCGACCGTTCATAAGATGCACGCCGGCGGCGAGTTTCTCCATTCTTGGCTCGGAATCGGCGTTCTTCAGCTTTCCGGAAAGGGTCTTGGTAATCTCCAGGTCTATGGTCTTGTCCTGGAGATTGACGATCGAAAGGTCGCCCTGGATGGTGTCCAAATCCCAGTCGCAACCGTACATGTGGACGGCCTGGCGTCTCCTGTTCACCTCGTGTTCCGCCTGTTCGGTCTTGACTCCTATCGCCCGCGTCAATCGTAGCGTGTTTTCGGCTCCAACGGGCGTGTAGGAGAGTGTGTCCTGGCCGAGGAGGGCGCCGTTCTTCACTGTTTCCCCCGGCGCGGTGGTCCAGGGGACCTTGGTCGTATTGGTCAGGCGAACACCGTGCCAGACCGCCTCTTCTTCTTCCCGGCCGGATTCTCTCTCCGACCGCCAATACCAATAGATGCCCTCGCGACTGACGCAATCGGCGATGTCCCATTGGTAGATGTGCTTGCACGGGACGCTCTCGGTGAACAGCGGGACATACGCGACTTCACGCACGCCGAGGTCGAGGCGGCCCGCAGGGTACAAGAACAGGTCCTCCGCGACCTGGCCGATCTCCGATGCGCCGTAGACGGGCATCGAAGGCTGATCCTGCGGGCCGTTGTATGTCACGCTCTGCGTCATGATGTTTGACGTCACGTCGATTCCCCTGGATTCCGCTCGCCTCGTGGACAACGCCTGCAGAAACTGGGCGAGGTCCTGCTGCAGGGCGAGGGGACTCGTCGCGTCGGCGAATTGGAGGTGCGGAAATCCGGTCACGAGCTGCGCGTCGGCGCCCTTCCACTCGCAGGCGTCGTTGACGATCAGAGCCTGCGCCGAGAGACGGGCCATGGCCGCGTCGCTGATGTCGATCCGGTAGCTGGGGGTCCAGGCGGCTCCCTTGGCCAGAAAGCTGACAGCCATCTTGACGCCTGCGGCGGGCTTCTTCAATTGCACGTGCAGCATGGGGGACTTGCCGCCTTGGGGGAAACGGCGCTCGGCCTTGCCGTCGAGGAAGATGACCTGTGCAATGGCCCTGGGATCGATCGAGAGTTCCCCTGCGTCGGTCTCCACAATCAACAGACTGCCCTGTTGAGGCTGCTCGATCGAGCGATAGGCATGAGGGAACGATGGCGGTGCATAGGGATCGCGCCCCGTCGCGTCCCGGTTCGAGGCCACGTGGCGGATGACGCCCGTGACGTTCCTGTCGCCGATCGTGAGCTGGACCTTCCTGTCGGGATTGGCCCGCAGGATTTCCGGGATCGTGACGGCGTCGATCATTTGCTGCGATTCGGTCTGTCTTGCCACGATGCCCGCCACGGCCAGGTCGGCCGGATACGAGACCCAGAACGTGCCGTGGCAGGGGGCGACGGGCAGGGCGACCTGGAAGGACGCGGTTTCCGGCGGGCACGTGATCTGTCCCGTGAAAAAGGCCAGGCCGTTCTTGAACAGCGACACCTGTCGGATCGCGAGAGGTTCGGACGGAACCTGGATTGCGTCGGCATGCCCCAGGCGGGCCAAGGCAACCAGAACGACTGCGGCGACGACGGCGGTGCACAGGATTTTTCTCATGGCAGGATCTCCTCAAAAAGGTTCACTGATCACCTGGAATGTCTTGCGGACATGATTCAATCCTACGGAAGAGGGGAGGCCCGACCAAGTAAAAGACGTGTAAAAAGGGCCTTACGTCGGTCCCTGGGCTGGCAAGCCGCCTCCTATAGGTCCTATCTGTCCCCGGGGTCCATTCCCGGCTCGACAAGCCGATTCACGTGCGAACATCCTGTGTTGTGGAATCGTATACCAATTCAACAAATGCCCTGTGAGCAGCCGATACGATTCTCATCGCCTGCATTCCGCGGGTGTGGACCGAACTGAAGGAATTGGAGGTTACCATGAACGTGATCGCATTCCGCCCGGCGAGTCGGCCGCGGCCGTTGGTGTCCTGTGCTGTCGTTGTCCTGTTTCTGCTGACGCTGCCGGTGACGGCCTTTTCCGAGGACGACCAGAGCATCGACGCGTTGCGCCGCATGGGCAAGGCGTTCGCCTCGATCGCCGGGAAGACGTCGCCCGCCGTCGTGGGCATCAAGGCCACCAAGACCATTCGGGGCGACTCCCGCCGGAATTCCTCGGGGGAATCGAACAGCCCGTTCGACGAGGACCTGTTCGAGTATTTCTTCCGCCGCAATATGCCGCGTGGCAATCAGCAAGAGCCGTCCAAGCAGCTGGCGCAGGGCTCGGGTTTCCTCGTCACCGCCGACGGGTACATTCTGACCAATAATCACCTCGTCGGCGACGCTGACGACGTGCACGTTCAATTGGACGACCGCCGGACGCTCAAGGCGAAGGTCATCGGCGCCGATCCCGGGACGGACGTTGCGGTGATCAAGATCGACGTGAAGGATGAACCCTATGTGGAATTGGCGGACTCGGACTCTCTGGAGGTCGGCGAGTGGGTCATCGCCATCGGCAATCCGTTCGGTCTCAGCCATACGGTGACGGCGGGGATCGTCAGCGCCAAGGGCCGCAACGACATCGGCGTGGCGAGCTTCGAGGACTTCATCCAGACGGACGCCGCGATCAACTTCGGCAATTCCGGCGGTCCGCTGCTGAACCTGGACGGCAAGGCCGTGGGGATCAACACCGCGATTATCGGGCCCGGCGGCAATATCGGCATCGGCCTGGCGATCCCGATCAACATGGCCAAGGGGATCTACGAGCAGCTGAAGGAAAACGGCAAAGTGGTCCGCGGCTATCTGGGCGTGCGGCCCGGAGATCTCGATTCCGGCGTGGGCGAGTTCTACGGGGCCGACAGCGACAAAGGGGCGATGGTGGGAGAGGTGATGGGGGGCTCGCCGGCCGAGAAAGCGGGGATCAAGACGGACGACATTATCCTGGAAGTGCAGGGCGAGCCCATCGGTGGTGCCAACGAATTGATCAACCGGGTCGCCATGTACAAACCCGGCACAGAAATCGAGCTGACGGTCCTGCGGGACGGAAAGCGAAAGACGGTCACCGTGACTCTGGGCACACGTCCGGACGAGGAGACGCTGATCTCCGGCCGTGGATCGAAGACCGAGGAAGAACTGGGATTGTCCGTTCAGACGTTGACGCCGGAGCTGGCTCAGCGGCTGGACTTTGAGGATCTCTCCGGAGTCGTGGTGACCGAAGTCGAAGCGGGCTCGCCGGCCGATGAGAAGGGGATCCAGCCGGGCGACTTGATTACGGAAGTCAATCGTGGAACCGTGCGCAACCTCAGGCAATGGAACGACGCCATTAAGAAGGCCTCGGAGAAAGGCAAGATTCTCCTGCGGATCCATGGTGAGAATGGAACGCGGCTTGTGCTGATCACGCTCGACGAAAGATAGCTTCCGCCGGCGCCATCGAAGTCGAATCCTCCGGCCCCGCCCCCTTGGGTGGGGCCTTTTCATTGGTGCGGCATCATCCTCTTCCGGTCGCCAACACAGTGAAAACCCTAACGACCGCCGTGCATCGCTGCAACGTACAAGAGTCCCGTGCAGGCCGGAGCGCCGGTCCGTGTGGGGTCCGCTTTGTCGCCGGCAGGGCGTCGCAAGCGGCGGGAGATACGTATGGAGTCAGAGCGGGGCAGTGCGACCGGGGTTCTGGAACGCCAAGCCGAGAGCCAGTTGGAGGTCGTTCGCGCGGAACTCGAGGAAGTGTTGAGCCACGCGAACACGGGAGTTGCCGTTTACCAGGCCGTGGAGGACGGCCGGGATTTCATCATCGTGGACTTCAACCACGGCGCCGAGGAGATCGAGCGAATCAGCAAGGCGGACGTGATCGGCAAGAGCGCGCTCGATGTCTTTCCCGGCATCAAGGAATTCGGGCTTTTCGATGTATTTCAGCGGGTCTGGAGGACCGGCCAGGCGGAACACCATCCCATTTCAATCTATCGGGACAAACGCATCACCGGCTGGCGTCGCAATTACGTCTGCAAGCTCCCCAACGGCTGCGTCATGGCGATCTACAGCGACGTGACCCTGAGCAAGCAAAGCGAGATGGCCACGCGAATGAACGAGCAGCGGTTCCAGGCGATCGCCAACTACACCTACGATTGGGAGGTGTGGATCGGCCCGACCGGGCGGGTGCTCTGGACCAATCCGGCGGCCACACGGATCTCGGGCTATTCGATCGAGGAACTGCTGGCGATGCGGGATTATCCCGGTCCTCTGGTTTTCGAGCCGGACCGGGAACGCCTCATGCGGATCTTTCACTCGGCGGTCGAGGGCAGCACGGGGAACGAACAGTTTCGAATCAAGACCAAGGAGGGGAAGGTCCTCTGGGCTGAGATGTCCTGGCTGCCCATCTACGACGAGAAAGGCAATCCCCTGGGCCACCGGGAGAGCCTTCGCGATGTGACCGCCCGCAAACTGGCTGAAAGTGCGGCGGAGTTAGCCGAACAGGAGAAGGAAGCGATCCTGGACAGCATGGAGGAGCGAATCCTTCACCTGGACGCGGACAACTCGGTCCTCTGGGCCAATCAGGCGGCCTGCGACGAGATCGGCTTGGTCCGCCAGGAGGTCATCGGCCGACTGTGCGAAGAAGTGCACGCCGACTGGCACGAGCCCTGGGGGACTTGGCCATCGGTCCAAGCTATGGAAACGGGCCGCCATATCGAGATGGAGCGGACGTCGGCGGAGGGCCGGATCTGGTTCATTCAGGCGTCTCCCGTCCACGACCGCCACGGCGAAACGGTTGGCGGGGTGGAGATCGCCCTCGACGTCAGTCGCTACAAACGCACCGAGGAGGCTCTGCACGAACTCCGCCAGGAGTACACCGAACTGGAAACTAAAGCCGAGGCCGCCGACCCAGCCGAAGAGCAGGGATGACCCGCTTGTAGTGTGCCCGCAAGGGCATATCTTTCTTCCCCGACCGCAGGCCTACGGCGTTCCCGCAGAGAGGAAGATAACGCCTTGCGGCGTCACTACGAACAAGAGCCTGCCGATCCGCCCGATCATTGCTTTCGACGTTCCGCGCGCGTATACTGCCGGGCTATGTTTGAGAGAGCCCTGTCCTTTTACACACGGTATTTTGCGGTCTGGGTGGTTCTGGGCGGTGTGGTTGCCTATTTTTTGCCCACCCCCTTTCTCTGGCTGAAGAAATCATCCGTGAACGGCCTGTTCGCCCTGACGATGTTCGGCATCGGCGCGGTGCTTCGAACGGAGGATTTCCGCCGGATCGTTCAACGTCCGATGATTGTTCTCGTCGGGACCGTCACGCAGTACAGCTTGATGCCCTTGATTGCTTACGCGATCGCCAACGTACTCGATCTCGATCCCCAGATCGCGGTCGGATTGATCCTGACGGCCTCAGCACCCGGCGCGATGTCGAGCAGCGTCGTCAGCTACGTGGCCAAGGCCGATCTGGCCTATTCGGTCTCGCTGACGACCGTCTCGACGCTCCTGGCTCCGGTGGCGACGCCCGGGTTGACGTACCTTCTGGCCGGGTCTATCCTTGAGGTGCCGGTCCGGGACATGCTGGTCGACGTCTTGCTGTTGGTGATTGCGCCGCTGTTCGTCGGCTTCGGCGTGAGGCTGCTCTTCGACAAGAAGGTCGAACGGATCTCGGCGGTCTTCCCCGCCATCTCCGTGACCTTTATCGTGCTGATCTGCTCGCGGACGATCGCGGCCAACAAGGCGACCCTGCTGGGCATGACGGGAATGCTCCTGGCCGTGGGCGTGCTCATGAACGTCCTTGGCCTGGTCGGCGGCTATCTTATCGCCTGGCTCTTCCGTATGGACGTGGCCCAGAGGCGGTCCCTGGCCATCGAAGGCGGCATGCAGAACGCCGGCCTGGGGGCGGTCCTGGCGGCCGAGCACTTCACCGACAAAGCAGCCATGCCCGCCGCGGCCTTCGTGTTTATCTGCATCATCACGGCCTCTCTGTTGGCGGCTTGGTGGCAGCGGACCGCCCGGGGACCCGTGCTCGAATAAATGCAGGATATCCGAACAGAACCCCTTGCAAATAATCCCACCCAATCGTACAATATTTCGATTGTGTCGATTCTGCGTGAAACCCCGGAGATAGCCATCGTTTGGCTGCCTTCCTGTAGGGTTTGTGTGTTCTGAGGAGTTTTCGAGCATGGCGTACAGACTGGCGATTGCAGGCGTTACCGGCGCCGTCGGTCAGGAGTTCCTGAGTATCATCGAACAACGCAACTTTGCGTTCAAGTCGATCAAGATGCTGGCGAGCAGCCGATCCGCCGGAAAGACGATGTCCTTCAAGGGAAAGACCTATACCATCGAGGAGATGACGAAGGACAGCTTCAAGGATGTCGATGTCGCCTTGTTCAGCGCGGGTGCCTCGCGGAGCCGGGAGTTCGCTCCCGCCGCCGTGAAGGCCGGCGCCGTGGTCGTCGACAACTCCTCGGCTTACCGCATGGACCCCGAGGTCCCGCTGGTCATCCCGGAGATCAATCCCGAGATGATCAAGAAGCACAAGGGGATCATCGCCAATCCGAATTGTTCCACGATCATCGGGATCGTGCCGATTTGGCCGTTGCACAAGATCAATCCGGTCAAGAGGATGGTCGTGAGCACGTATCAGGCCGCCAGCGGAGCGGGTATGTCCGCCATGTTGGAACTGGAGAACCAGAGCCGCGAGATTCTCGAAGGCAAGCCGCCGACGAAGAATGTGTTCCCGCATCAGATCGCATTCAACTGCTTCAGCCACAACTCGGCGCTCGGCCCCAACGGGTACAACGAAGAAGAGACCAAGCTGGTCAAAGAGACCCGCAAGATCTTCAACTGCCCGAATATCGCGGTGACCGCGACCTGCGTTCGCATCCCGGTGATGCGTGCCCATTGCGAGAGCATCAACCTGGAGTTCACGAACCCGATCACGCCGGACGAGGTGCGGAACCTCTTGAAGACCGCCCCGGGCGTGACGATCCTGGACGACCGCGAGCACAATCGGTTCCCGATGCCGATCGACGCTTCCGGCAAGGACGACGTCTTCGTCGGCCGCATCCGTCAGGATGAGTCGCTGCCGGGCAATCGCGGCATCAACCTCTGGGTTTCCGGCGATCAGCTCCGCAAAGGTGCGGCCCTGAACGCCATCCAGATCGCCGAGCTGCTGTAAGCCGGCATCTTTCGCGTTTTCAAGTAGTGATTCGGAGCCGCTTGGGAGATGACCCTGAGCGGCTCTGTTCTTTAAAGCGGAGTACGAACAGGCACTGACGAACACGGACTTGCACGGACGCCTGTGTTCGGTGTGGTCAGTGCGGATCCGTGTTTGTCCGTCCCGAGTTGCGATTTCTATGGCCCTGCGGAACATCAAATTGACAATCGCCTATGATGGTTGCGATTATCACGGCTGGCAACTTCAGCCGGGGGAAGTGACTGTCCAGGGAGTGTTGATGGAGGCCGTCAAGAGTCTCCTGGGTCCCAGGGCCCGCATCTGTGGGGCCAGCCGGACTGACGCGGGCGTCAGCGCCCTGGGCCAGGTTGGCCTGATCCAGATCGATTCGCCCATCCCCACGGAAAACATGGCCAAGGCGATCGCCGACCGACTGCCGGAGAACATAACCATCGTCAAGGCCGAGGATGTCCCCATGGGTTTCAACGTCATCGGGGACGTCACCCGCAAGCTCTACCGCTACACGATCTATTGCGGCCCGGTCCGCCCGGTCCTGCACATGAGACGCTGCTGGCATATCGTTTCGGACTTGAACGTCGGGCGGATGAACGAAGCCGCCGGATTGCTGGTCGGCAAGAAGGATTTCAAGTCCTTCGCCGCCGCGGCCGATCGCCGGGAGGATTCCGTGCGGACGGTCTTTCGATGCGAGGTCACCGAGGCCCCGGCCGAGGGCGGCCGCTGGGTCTACGTCGACGTCGAGGGCGACGGCTTTCTCTACAACATGGTCCGCAACATCGTCGGCACCCTGGTGGAAGCGGGGATCGGCCGCTGGGCTCCTGAGAAAATGGTGGAGATCCTCGAAGCCCGGGATCGCAAGACCGCCGGCCCGATCGCGCCGCCCAACGGGCTGTGCCTGATGTGGATCAGCTATGACTGACGGCAATTCGCGGGGATTCTGTCCCCGCACCCCTGAGATTTTTCGCTTTTTGCCGGCAGCATGGTCAAGCAAGCGACGCCCCACATGAGCGGCGCCGCCATGCCACTGGACCGTTGCGGCGCTCGGGTTGCTTCTCAGCAGAGCCCTGTCCTCCGCAATGGCAAGCATCAGACTATCGTCGATGTGCCGAGTCGGCAAGAGATATAGACCACGACGGAGTGATCGGACGACCGATACGGCCAGCAGACCGCATTATCATGCTGTTGGCTCAAAGCGGTAAATCTCAGGGGTATGGGGACAGAGTCCCCATGTCTTTCTTCGCCGGGCGCGGTGCAAGGCCTCTTCGAAGCTTGTGCTGAACTGTGTGTCTGTCGGGGGCGTATATCACCACGTTCCCCCGGTTTGAATCGTGTTTTTCGGAGATAGTGTTTGATGCTTGTGGAACGGGATCATATTGGCATATTCGGGAAGATGAACTCCGGCAAGAGCAGCGTGATGAACATGCTGACTCAGCAGCAGACTTCGATCGTCGATTCGACGCCGGGAACGACGGCCGACACGAAGATCGCCCTCCAGGAGATCCATGGGATGGGCCCGGTGAAGCTGTTCGATACCGCGGGATTCGACGAGGCGGGCGACTTGGGCCAGAAGAAGCGGGCCAAGGTGATGGCGGACCTGAAGGAATGCGACCTGGTCCTGCTCGTGATCGATCCGGAGACGCGGGACTTCGCGACGGAAAGCGAGATCCTCGCCAACGCCCGCGAGATCGACAAGCAGATCCTGGTTCTGTACAACCTGCTCAGTCCGTTGGCCGAGCAGGGAATTCCTCGAGTGGAGGAGAGCCTCCCCCTATTGAAATTCCATAAAAAACTGTCTCTGTCGGCCGTCGATGCGAGGTTCCGCCAGCCTTTGCTGGATTTCATCCTGGCCAATTTCGTGTCCAAGAACGCCCCGATGGAATTGCTGCCATTCCTGGACCGGGACGAGTTCTACGTGCTGAATATCCCGATGGACGTCGAGACCCCGCCGGGGCGATACCTGCGGCCGCAGGCGATGGCCGAGGAGTACATCACGCGGAACTGGGCGTACCCGGTTTCGTTCCGGATGGACTTGGGCAAGGCTCGCAAGGGCGATCCCGGCGAGCGGCAGCGGTGGGAGGCGTTCCTGAGCAGCTTCACCCACCGGCCCAAAGCGATCATTACGGATTCCCAGGCGATGGACCTGATGCACACCTGGACGCCGGCCGACATGATGCTGACCACATTCTCGATCATGATGATCAATTACGTCAGCCGGGGCAGGCTCGCCAAGTTCGCCGAGGGGATTCGAGTCCTGAAAGACCTCAAGGCCGGCGACAAAATCCTGATCGTCGAGGCCTGCAACCATTCGCGGATCGCCGAAGACATCGGGACGGTCCAGATCCCCAACTTCATCAAACGGCACTGGCCCGACGTCGTCGTCGAACACAACTTCGGTCGGGAGTTCCAGGAGAACCAGCAGCTCCAGTCGTACAAGCTGGTCGTCCACTGCGGCGGCTGCATGATCACCGCCCAGAAG
>CALMMH010000529.1 GCA_937868145.1 uncultured Phycisphaerales bacterium | reverse complement strand
CGGGAAACTACTTCAACCTGGTGGATTTTGGGGGGCGTCTTACCGTGACGTTCACCGGCGGACAGGAGGAGTTGCGGGCTTGGGCAATCAAAGTCCTGGATGAACCTCGCGACACTCAAGGGCAGGGAGGCGACGACCGCATTCCTCGTGAACGGTGGTCGAAGCAGGTTCACCGGCTCAACCCGTCCGCGGTTCGGATTGACCCAGTGTTTGAAAATGGACGTGAGGCGGTTCGTCTGTGCTACGGCGGCGGGTTCTTCCACTGGAACATCGTGGTGGGGCGGCCCGGTTCTCGGCCCGATCCGAGCGTCAACGATCCCAACAGCGACGATCGATGGCTGCGCTGGGGCGATGGCGTCTATGGTTGGCAACAACCGTAGGGATCAGAACCGACTTCGCAGTTCGTCGCGGATGGCCGGATGAAGGGCGACGCATGCGTCGCCCCTACGAGGATTGTCCCGGGGTTGTGCCTTGACGGGCGGGTCGTCGGGGCATAAAATGCTCACCCTGATTTGACCTGAAATCACGCAACGATTTTCCGGGGCCCCCGAATGCGCAGTGATGTGTCGGGGACGCCATTTACGCGATCCGCCCAAGGCGGCAGCAAGAAGGACGACGAAGTCATGATCCGAATCAACGAGAATTTTTTGAAGCTCCGGGCCGGATACCTTTTCCCCGAGATCGGCCGGCGCGTTCGCACGTTCAAGCAGGAACATCCGCAGGCCAAGGTCATCAGCATGGGCATCGGCGACGTGACGCAGCCCCTGGCGCCCGCGGTGATCGAGGCGATGCACAAGGCCGTCGACGAGATGGGCCGGCGAGAGACGTTCCGCGGCTATGAAGACTCCGGCATCGGCTACGAATTCCTCCGCAAGGCGATCGTGGAGAACGACTTCGCCCGTCGCGGCGTGAGCATCGACCTCGACGAGGTTTTCATCAGCGACGGGGCCAAGTCCGACACCGGCAACATGCAGGAGATCTTCGGCGTCAACAATATGGTGGCGGTGGCCGACCCGGTTTATCCGGTCTACGTCGACACCAACGTAATGGCGGGACGGACCGGCCCTGCGGGGGACGAAGGCCAGTACGCCGGGATCGTCTATATGCCTGCGACCGCGGAAAATGGGTTCGTTCCTGCGCCGCCGCAGCAGCCTGTGGATATGGTGTACCTGTGCTTCCCGAACAACCCGACCGGCTCGGTGGCGACCAAAGCCGAACTGGCCAAATGGGTTGAGTACGCCCGCAAGAACAAGTCCGTGATCCTCTTCGACGCCGCCTACGAAGCCTACATCAGCGACTCGTCGCTGCCGCACTCGATCTACGAGATCGAAGGGGCCAAGGAGGTCGCGATCGAGTTCCGGAGCTGCTCGAAGACCGCGGGCTTCACGGGCGTCCGCTGCGCCTACAGCGTCGTGCCCAAGCAGCTCAAGGCCTACACCAAGGACGGCAAGGCGGTGGACGTCAACCCGATCTGGAAGCGTCGCCACTGCACGAAATTCAACGGCGTCTCCTACATCACGCAGGTCGGCGCCGCCGCGATCTATTCGCCCGAAGGCAAGAAGCAGGTTCAGCAGACGATCGACGGTTACATGGCCAATGCAGCCACGATCCGCAAAGGGCTTGGCAAGCTCGGCTACACCGTCTACGGCGGCGTCAACGCCCCGTACATTTGGGTCCGGATGCCCCAGGGCGTGGGCTCGTGGCAGTTCTTCGACCGGTTGCTGAACGAAGCCAATGTCGTGTGCACGCCGGGGGCCGGGTTCGGGCCGGCGGGGGAGGGCTACGTGCGTCTGACGGCGTTCGGCCAGCCCGAAAACGTCAAAGAGGCGTTGGACCGCTTGGCCAAGCTGTGAGACCGGCGATCGTCGGCAGATAGGGATGGAACCCTGTGTTCAGGAGGAGCTCGCATGACTGAGCGGGCGACGGTGTATATCGGATTGGGCAGCAACCTGGGGGATCGGGAGAAGTCGATCCGAGAGGCCCTTCGCATCCTCGGCGGCAACGGCAGCGTCGAGGTCGCCCGAGTCAGCGAGCTGAAGGAAACGCAGCCGCTGGGGAAAAGGGCCCAACCGATGTACCTCAACGGAGTGGCGGAGATTCGGACGGCCCTCAAGCCGCCGGAACTCCTGGTGAAACTCAAGTCCGTCGAAGCCGCTCTCGGCCGGCAGCCCAACACGTCGTGGGAGCCTCGCCCCGTCGATCTGGATCTGCTGCTGTTCGGCGGCCACGTACTGGACACGCCGGGACTCAACGTCCCACATCCTCAGATGCACCTGCGGTCGTTTGTCCTCGATGGGCTCTGCCAGCTCAGTCCCGAGCTTGTTCACCCGGTGCTCAAAGAGTCCATGGGGGAGTTGTCGCGGCGTCTGGCCGGCGGAGATTTCTTCCTCGACCCCGAGGCCCCGCGACTGATCAGCGTCTCCGGCGTGATCGGGGTGGGCAAGACGACGCTGGCCAAGAGACTGGCCGAGGCGCTTCCGGCGGCCGTCCTGTTCGAGCCGTACGATACGAATCCGTTCCTGGCCCAGGTCTACGCCGGCAAGACGGAACTCGCTCTGGACTCGCAGCTGTATTTCCTGGTTCATCGGGCCGAGCAATTGAGTCCGCAGAATCTCCCGCGAGACCGGGTGTTTGTGACGGATTATGTCTTCCAGAAGGAACTGATCTACGCCAGGCGGCTCCTCGACGGCGCTCAGCTAAAGCTCTATGAGAGCATCTATCCGCCGTTCGCTCAGAAGGCCGCGACGCCGTCGGTGGTGATCTACCTGGAGGATTCGCCTGCGAATTGTCTCCAGCGAATTCACTGCCGCAATCGGCCGTATGAGCAACAGATGAAACTGGAGTTTCTCGAAGCGCTCGACGCAGATTACAAACGTCTCTTCGCGGACTGGAAGGCCTGTCCGGTGATTCGCATCCCGTCGACCCGCCTGACCGGCTACTCCGAAGAGGTGGTCAACCATGTGGTTCGCCAGGTCCGGGCCTATCTCCCGGCCGAGGTCAAACCCGTGGTTTGTTCGTGAGATGAGGCAAGAATGCAGATCGCAAGAACGATAAGTGAGATTCGCAAATATGTCGCCCAGGCCCGTGCTGCAGGCAAGACTGTCGGGTTTGTGCCCACCATGGGAGCATTGCACGCCGGCCACGCATCGTTGATCGAAGCGGCCGCCAAACGCTGCGATTACGTTGTTGCGAGCCTCTTCGTCAATCCGACCCAGTTTGGTCCTGGCGAGGACTTTGAAAAGTACCCCCGGCCGTTCGAGAAGGACGCCCACCTCTGCGAAAGCCACGGCGGCCATGCGGTCTTCGCTCCCAGCGCCGACGAAATGTACCCGCGAAAGAACCTCACATGGGTGACGGTGGATAAGTTGACCGAACCTTTGTGCGGCCAGTCCCGGCCGGGGCACTTCCGCGGCGTGACGACCGTCTGCACGAAACTCTTCAACATCGTCGGCGCCGACGTCGCCTTCTTCGGGCAAAAGGACGCCCAGCAGGCGATCGTGATCCGCCGGATGGTGGCCGATCTCAACATGCCCCTGGAGATCGTCGTCTGCCCGACGGTGCGCGAACCGGACGGGTTGGCGATGAGTAGTAGAAATCAGTATCTCAGTCCGCAGGAGAGGAAAGAGGCTCCGGTGATCTATCGGTCGCTGCAGCGTTGCGCGGAGTTGCTGGACGCAGGCGAACGGGATGCGGCGAAGATCGTGGAGGAAATGCAGAAGGTGCTTGGGCAGACGCCGGCCCTGCGGACCGAATACGTGAGCATCCTGGACGCCGAGAGCCTGGAACGTTGCGATCCGATTCGCGGCCGGATTCTGGTGGCCTTCGCGGGCCGGCTCGGCTCGACCCGGTTGATCGATAATATCATGGTGGACACGACCGCCAAGTAGGGTATAATGGTGCGAAAATCCTTTGCGAGGGGCAATAACGCAACATAAATTATGCTGATTAAAGTACTTAAGAGCAAACTGCACCGGGCCAGGGTCACGGAATCGAAACTCCACTATCCGGGCAGCATCGAGATCGATGAAGACCTCATGTGGGCGGCAGGGATCGTGCCCTACGAGGCGGTGGCGGTGGCCGACGTAACCAATGGCAATCGGCTGGAGACCTACGCGGTGCCGGGCGAGCCGGGCTCGGGCCGGATCGTGGTTTTGGGGGCCGCGGCGCAACTGATCAAGCCCATGGACGTGATCATCATCTTCAGTTATGCCCTGTGCACGCCCGACGAGGCCGGCGAGCTGGTCCCGAGGGTTGTGGTCCTGGATGAAAACAACCGAATCGTGAAGCCGCAGTGAGTTCATGCATCCCGAGCTGTTCGAGATCCCCATCGTTCATTTGACGGTCAAGAGCTACGGCTTCATGATGGTCATCGGGTTCCTGGCGGCCGTCACAGTGATCCGTTATCTGAGCCGCCATTTCACGCGGGATCCCCAGCACATCACCAACGCGGCTCTGTATGCGTTGATCGCCGGCGTGGCGGGGGCTCGGGCCTTCTTCGTCATTCACTACTACGATCAGTTCCGGGGCAATTGGGGCGGTCTGTTCGCCATCTGGAACGGCGGTCTGGAATTGCTCGGCGGCGTGGCTGCGGCGGTCGCGGTGATCCTGTTCTACATCCACTATCACAGACTTCCCATGCGGCACTATCTCGACGTGCTGGCGATCGGGTTGACCGTTGCGCTGATGTTCGGCCGGATCGGGTGTTTCCTCAACGGCTGTTGCTACGGCAGGCCGACCGATCTGTCCTGGGGGGTTCAGTTCCCGTACGGCTCGTTCGCCTACGACAGCCAGGTCAAGGCGGACGTCGACCGCGGCCGATTGGAGCCGCACCTGCACCTGCCGGACGAGTACTTCGGCTACACGAATGAGCATGGCGAGTATTTCCCGGGGCTCAAGCCCTTCAAATATCTCACACCGGCCCAGAAGGAAGAGGTGCTCCACGGGTCTTACCAGTGCCGGCCGGTCCACCCAACGCAACTGTACGCCTCGGGCGGAGCGGCGGTCCTCAGCTTGATCCTGTTCGGTTTCTGGCGACGGTCGCAGAAGGCCGAGAACCAGGGCCAACACCGTTTCCTGACCAAGCCGGGAACGATCTTCAGCCTCATGTTCGTCCTCTACGGCGTCATGCGATTCATCCTGGAGGGCATCCGCGACGACAATCCGTTCGAGACCGCCGGTATGACGATCGCCCAGATTCTGAGCATCGGTTTGTCCCTGCTTGGCGTCGTTCTGTTGCTGGTGTTCTCACGCATCACGCCGGAGAAGCTTCCGGCTGCCTCGTCCAAGTAAGCCTATCGGCGCTCCCCCTCAATTCCTCAGGTCCCCAGCGGCTTTTTCTGGATCGACGTCCGACGATTTGTTACAGTGGGTTTCGGAGCCCATCATGTGGCTGGTTGGATCAATGTGTGGTGAGGCCAGTGCATGCGCAAGCGAATCATCTGTATCTGTGCACTTGTTGTGGTCATCGTCGCGGCTGTCGTTGTCGTTCGCTACGCGTGCAGCGCGTCCGACTTAACCGGAACCATTCTGACCGCTTACCATCAGAACCCCGACATCGGCGGCGTCGAGATGGTGTACCCGCGCGACGGGACCCTGTTTCCCCCGGAGATCGTGCCGCCTATGTTTCGCTGGGAGGATCCAAACCCGCAGGCCTCCCTCTGGCTGGTTCAGGTGGAATTCGACGATGACCGACCCTCCCTGCGGCGCCTGACGCGTGAGAGGCAGTGGATGGCGGATGCAGACGATTGGGAACGAATCAAGACAGCCTCGAAGGAGAGGGAGGTCCGGGTTGTCGTGATCGGCGTCGGGAATCGACGTGGCCCGACCCGGGTCGTCTCGGCTGCGACCTTCGCCATTCGGACGTCCACGGACGAGGTCGGGGCGCCGCTGTTCTATCGGGAGGTGAACCTGCCTTTCGTCGACGCCGTGACGGATCCTTCTCGCATCCGCTGGCGGTTCGGGTCGATCGCCTCGAGGCAGCGGCCTCCGGTGATCCTGGAGGGAATGCCCGTGTGTGGGAACTGCCATTCCTTCTCGCAGGACGGTCGGCTGATCGGCATGGACGTCGACTACGCCAACAGCAAGGGCTCCTACGTTATCACGCCGGTCAAGCAGGACATGATCCTGGCCACCAGCGACATCATCACGTGGAACGACTACCGAAAAGAGGATGGCGAGCAGACGTTCGGCCTGCTCTCCCAGGTCTCGCCGGACGGGCGGTACGTGATCAGCACGGTCAAGGACAAGTCGGTGTTCGTCCCGATGCCGGACCTGGCGTTCTCGCAGTTGTTCTTCCCGATCAAGGGAATCCTCTGCGTCTACGACTGCCGGACCAAGAGTTTCAGCCCGCTGCCGGGAGCGGACGATCCCCAGTACGTCCAGAGCAATCCCTGCTGGAGCCCGGACGGCAAGTACATCCTCTTCGCCCGCAGCAGGGCGTACGATCTCAAGAACACGATGGGCCAGGGCAGGGTCCTGCTGACCCGCGAGGAGTGCAAGGAGTTCGTCGAGGACGACAAGCCGTTCCTGTTCGACCTGTGCCGGGTGCCGTTCAACGAGGGCAAAGGCGGGGCGGCCGAACCGATCCCGGGGGCCTCGAACAACGGCATGAGCAACTACTTCGGCCGCTACTCGCCCGACGGCAAATGGATCGTGTTCTGCAAGGCCCGCAGTTACATGCTGCTTCAGCGGGACAGCGAGTTGTACATCCTCCCGGCCGAAGGCGGCCAGGCCCGACGGCTCGAATGCAACACCGCCCGGATGAATTCCTGGCATAGCTGGTCGCCGAACGGCAAATGGCTGGTGTTCTCGTCCAAGGCGTGGTCCGATTACACGCAACTGTGCCTGACCCACATCGACGAAAACGGGCAGGCCAGCCCGCCGGTGCTGCTTGCGCACCTGACGTCGCCCGACCGGGCGGCCAACATCCCGGAGTTCGTCAACGCCAAGCCGGACGCGATTGCCAGGATCCACGAGCAGTTCCTCAACGACTACTCGTTCGTCCGCGCCGGCAACGAGTTCTATCGCCACGGCGAAGCCGACAACGCGATTGCCGAGTACAACAATGCGCTGAAGCTCAATCCCGACAACGTGGAGGCCCACCAGAAGCTCGGCTTCCTCCTGTACAATGTCAAGAACCTCCCACAGGAGGGTTTGTCGCACCTGTCCAAGACGCTGGAACTGGATCCTCAGAACGCCCGGGCGCATTATGACTTGGGGATGGCGTTGCTCCATCAGCGAAAGATCGACGAAGCCGTCAGGCATCTGGGCGAGGCATTGCAGCGGATGCCGACCCGTCTGGACGAGCAGTACACACCCGAGAGAGCGCATCTCCATCTGGGCGAAGCATTGGTGCTGACGGGCAAGCCGAAAGAAGCCCAGACGCATTTGGCCAAGATCCTGGAAGCCGATCCACAGCATCCGGAGGCTCTCTATTGCATGGCGTCGGCGCTGGCGGCCCTGGGCCAGATGGAGCCGGCGTTGCTTCACTACGGCAGCGCCGTGAAGCTCAACCCCCATGTGGACACTTCCGCCTCGCTTCACCATCTGCTGGCGAACAAGTACTACGTTCCGAAGGGCCGATATCAAGAGGCGCTGCGCCACGAGGAGCAAGCGCTGGCTCTGGCGCAGGCCCAGAGCGACGCGCCGTTGGCGGCCACGCTCAAGCAGGCGGTCGAGAATTGCCGGCGGCTTGCTCAGGCGACCGGCAGATAGAGCCCCTTCGTTTTTGCGGCTGCACGTTCGTTATCGGTCGTTCGGTTCGATCCCCTAGCTGCGGCTTTCGGGAACACGTCGTCATTTTGCCGTACGAGCGAAAAACATGCATTGTAACGCCGCCGGGGCAGATTTCTCCTCGAACATTTTGCCAAATTGCCGATATTGTAGTAGAATGGCCTTGATTGAGAACCTGGGTTTTGCTAAAAGAAGATTATGGGGTTGTACGACAGAGATTATACGCAGTCCGAGTTCAGGCAGCAGCGTTTTAGGTTGCCGCAGATGCGAT
>CALMMH010000528.1 GCA_937868145.1 uncultured Phycisphaerales bacterium | reverse complement strand
CAATGACAGGGTCGCTGCCAGGAAGGGTTTCTCATGCTGTAGGTACATACAGGTCCCCACGAAAACTAGTCGCACACGGGGGCGGGACCAAGGCAAAGCCATATTGACCCCGTTCCGGTCCGCCGGGTATAATAGTTTGAATAGCAGCTACTTGCTATGCCGTGATCAATCGCCGAATCCGCCGGCCGCAGGGCCGTGTGGAGCGGGGGACCCAGGTTTCTGGGGCGAATCCAGCCCTCAGGCTGGACGGGGCAACTCGGCTCCGAGCCCGTCAGCTAACCTCGCAGGCGTTCGAGGAATCGATGGTGTAGTTCTTCGCGTGCCATCTCTGGCCCGATGGTCGGGCCGACCTCGCCGTGCCGGCAAGTGCACTAGTGAAGGAAGTACCGATCATGTGGGCATTATGCTCTCTGGGCTTGTGTCTGCGCCGGTTTTACGCGCGTTCCCGGCAGGTCTCGACGTTCATCCATGACAGGTGGCTGGCCCTCAAACCGTCCCAACTCCTGACCTGCGGCTTCTTCTCCTACACCGTTGCTGGGGTAGCCCTTCTATCCCTGCCCTTCGCGAGAGAGACCCCGGTCCGAGTGATCGACAATCTTTTCAATGTGGTCTCGGCGATCTCCACCACGGGCCTGTCAACGGTCAGCATCGCCGACTCCTATACGTTCTTCGGCGAATTCGTCCTGCTTGCGTTGTTCCAACTCGGCGGCATCGGCTACATGACGACCACGTCGTTCGTCATCCTGGCATGCGGCCGACCACTCTCCGACACTCGCATCGGAGTCTTCAACGCGGGGTTCTCTCTGCCCGAAGGGTTCCGCGTTGCCCGTTTCATCCGGCACATCGTGGTATTCAGCCTGATTATCGAGTCGATCGGAGCCGCCCTGCTGTACGGGGAGTTCCGCTCCTGCGGCGTCTCGCAACCCCTGTGGTCGGCGGTGTTCCACTCGGTGTCGGCCTTCGCCACCGCGGGGTTCAGCCTCAACAACAACAGCCTGGAGGATTTTCACGCCAGCGGCATCGTGAACCTGACCATCGGCGTTCTGTGCTATCTGGGCGCGATCGGATTCATCGTCTTGCAGGACGTCTACCTGGCCGCCCGATATCGCCGGCACAAGATCACGTTCACTTCGAAGGTGATCCTGGTCATCACGGCCCTCGTCCTGGTTGTGGAAATGCCGCTGTTCCTCGCGTGCGAGCCGAGCCTGCGGTCCATGCCCATCCATGAGCGGATCTACGCCGCGTTCTTCCAGATCATGGCGGCCTCGACCACCTCGGGCTTCAACTCGATCCCCATCGGCAAGCTCTCCGCCGCTTCGCTCACGCTGATCGTCGTGGCCATGGTCATCGGCGCCTCGCCCAGCGGCACCGGCGGCGGCATCAAGACCACCTCGCTGTCGGTCCTGCTCGGCATCGCCGGCAGCACGTTGCGAGGACGATCCGCGATCACGTTCTTCCGCCATCAGATCCCCGCGCATCGGGTGGCCACGGCGGTCGCCTCGGCCACGCTCTACATGGGCGTCCTGGCGGCAGGCGTGTTTTTGCTGAGTCTCACGGAGAAGCAGGACTACCTCAAGCTCGTCTTCGAGACCGCCTCGGCGCTGGGCACGGTCGGCCTGAGCACAGGCATCACAGGCGAGTTGACGACCCCGGGCAAATGGATCCTGACGACCATCATGTTCATCGGACGCGTCGGTCCCTTGACCCTGGGCTTCGCCCTGATGCGCTCGGCCTGCGAGGGCACAACGCACACACAAGCCGACCTGGCCACGTGACGAGCCGCTCTCGGACAAACGTGGAGGGGAGCGATAGGTCCTATTGGTCCTATTCGTCCCCGAGGTCCCATTCTTGATCCCGCTACGACATCAGCCGTTTGAGCAGGGCCCGCTGGAAGTGCAGGCGGTTCTCGGCCTGGTCGAAGATGATCGAGCCGGGACACTCGCAGGCCTCGTCGCTGATCTCGTAACCGCGATAGGCCGGTAGGCAGTGCATGATCTTCACGTGCTTGGGGGCCGCCTGGATCAGCTTCTCATCGACCACGAAGCCCGCGAAATCCCGTCGTCGCTTCTCTTTCTCATTCTCCTGGCCCATGCTGACCCAGGTGTCCGTGTAGATCACGTCGGCGTCGCGAACCGCTTCGATCGGGTCGCGCACCTGCGCGGTGCAGTTCGGCGTGAACAGGTTGGCCCGCTGGATCGTCTCGTTGTCGAGCTCATAGCCCTCGGGCGAGGCGACCACCACTTTCATGTTGAACTTGGCCGCGGCGAAGGCCAGCGAACGAGCGACGTTGTTGCCGTCGCCGATGAAGGCGATCTGGATCCCCTCGACCCGGCCGAAGTGCTCGCGGATCGTCAGGCAGTCCGCCATCGCCTGGCACGGATGCGACCAGTCGGTCAGCGCGTTGATCACCGGGACGCTGGCGTACTGCGCCAGGTCGATCACGGTCTGGTGCTCGAACGTGCGGGCCATGATCCCCTGGACGTAGCGGCTCATCACGCGGGCGATGTCCTTGACCGGCTCGCGTTTGCCGATGCCGCCGACGTCCTCGGGCTTGACGTAAATCGTGTAGCCGCCCAGGTCCGTCATGGCGACCTGGAAGCTGATTCTCGTCCGCAGGCTGGGCTTTTCGAAGAGCATGACCAGCGTCTTGCCGGTCAGGCAGAGGTCCCGCTTGCCGGATTTGTAGAAGGCCTTGAGGGAACCGCTTGCATCGAGCAGCTCATGAAGCTCCTGGGTGGAGCACTCGGCGATCGCAACGAAATCTTTCATAGTCAGCCCTCGGCTCAAAAAAGGTAACGCCAAAATAAAGGTGGCACGGCCAAGCTCATTTGACCGTGCCCACCTTCCGTATTTTGTCATTTGGAAGACACGCCCAGGCTCCGCCTGAGCGTGCCGCACGACAATGGTCCTAGCCTTCGGCCAGGACGCTTTCGAAGATGCTCACGGCCTCGTCGATCTGCTCTTTCTTGACGATCATCGCCGGCATGAACCGGATCACGGTGTCGTGCGTGCAGTTGATTCTCAGGCCCTTCTCCAGGCACTTGGCGACGATCTGGGCGCCAGGCCGGGTGAGCTGGATGCCGATCATCAGGCCGATCCCGCGGACGTGGTCGATGATCGGGTACTTCTCCTTCAGGCCCCGCAACCGGTCCTGGGCGTACCGGCCCATCTCGATGGCGTTCTGGAGCAGGTTCTCTTCCTCAATGGCCTCGATGGTCGCGATGCCCGCGGCGCAGGCCAGGCTGTTGCCGCCGAAGGTCGAGGCGTGCTTGCCCGGCACGAGGCAGTCGGCGATCTCCGCGCGGGCCATGATGCCGCCCAGCGCGGTGCCGCCGCCAATCGCCTTGGCCATCGTGATGATGTCCGGCTCGACGTCGAAATGCTGGTAGCCGAACCATTTGCCGGTCCGGCCCATGCCGGTCTGGACCTCGTCGAGGATCATCACGGCCCCCTTCTCGTCGCAGTGCCGCCGGATCGCGCGGAGGAATTCCGGCGTCGCGATATTGATGCCGCCTTCGCCCTGGATGGGCTCGACCAGCACCGCGGCCACTTCGTCCGTGAACGCGGCGTTCAACGCGTTGATGTCGTTGAACGGAATATAGGTGAAGCCCGGCAATAGCGGCAGAAATCCCTCATGATACTTCGGCTGCGCCGTCGCGGTCACCGTCGCGAAGGTCCGGCCGTGGAAGCTGCCCTCGCACGTGATGAATTTGTATTTCTTCTCTTTCGACCCGTAGAGCCGCGAGAGCTTGAGAGCCGCTTCGTTGGCCTCGGCGCCGCTGTTGCAGAAGAAACACTTGCCGCCGAAGCCCCGCTCGCTGAGCAACTGGGCCAGTCGGCCTTGGGCCTCGGAGTAGAACGTGTTGTCCACATGGATCAGCTCGCCCGCCTGCTTGCGGATGGCCTCGACCACCTTGGGGTGGCAGTGGCCGATGCCGCTGACGGCCCAGCCCGGGAACATGTCCAGCACCTTCTTGCCGTCGGCGTCCCACATGTAGCAGCCTTCGCCCTTGACCATCACGCGGGGCAGCCGGCCGTAGTTGGCGATTACGTACTTCTTGAACAGGTCAATCGTTTCTTGCGTCTTCATGGATATCCTCTTGCGATTCTCGTTTCGATTCGTTTGTCCGATTGTCACGCGGCGATGGCGAAGGGCCTCAACGGTCCCTTGAGCCCGCGCCCAAGGAAACGGCCCTCGCCTCGGCCTTCGATCCGGCCGAGCACAACAAACGAAAATACGATGCTCGCAGTCACCACAATCACACTCACGAAAATTCGGTTTCGGCGTGGGGCGGTCCCCAACGCACTGTTACGCGTCGGAGTCCCTTAGCTCTTGATGATTTCCGTGCCGATGCCCTTGGCGGTATAGATTTCCAGCAGGAGCGAATGGGCGATCCTGCCGTCGATGATGTGCGCTTTCTTGACGCCCGCCTCCAGGGCGACCATGCAGGCCTCCACCTTGGGGAACATGGCGTCGGTGATGATGCCGGCGTCGATCATTTCCTGGATCTGGAGCTGGTCGAGACTGGAGACGCGGCTCTCCGGGTCGTTCATGTCCCGGCGGATGCCGTGCGTGTCGCTGACCATGACCAGCTTCTCAGCCACGACCGCGGCGGCCACCTTGCCCGCGGCGGTGTCGGCGTTGACGTTCAGCTTGCCGCCGTTCTTGTCCATCGCGGTCGAGGAGATGATGGGAATCGTGCCGTCGGCGCACAGCGTGTACAGCAGCTTGGCGTTGACTTCGGTGACCTTGCCCACCAGGCCCAGGTCGATCTTGCGGCCTTCCTCGCCGGGCAGACGAAGCGTCTCGGCCGTCAGCACGCAACTGCTCAGCGTGTGCAGACCCATCGTCTTGCAGCCGAGCTCTTCAAGCGTCTTGCAAATGGGCTCATTGACCGTCCGCACGAGCGTGTGCTCGACGATGTTGAGCGTCCGCTGGTCGGTGTACCGGCGGCCCTGGACCCAGACCGGCTCCAGACCCGCCTCGTTCATGGCGCGGGTGATGGCCTTGCCGCCGCCGTGGACGATGATCAGCCGCATGCCCACCGTGGACATGAACGCCACGTCGTGCAGCAGGCTCCGCTGGGCGGCCGGATCGTCGAGGACGCTGCCGCCGAGCTTGATCACCACCATGCGGTCGCGAAACCCGCGAATGTAGTTCATCGCCTCGATCAAGGCGTCCGCTTTTGCAATGGCTTCTAGCACCGAAGTACTCCTAGGAATCCCAATAGAAACAAACCGCAGAATGTAGCACTCGGGGCGGGCCGCGTCAAGGGCAATACAACAGATTTTCGTAGGACTATAGGACGCATGGGACGGATAGGACCGATAGGACCGATAGGACGGCGTCCCATGAGTCCTATCTGTCCTATAGGTCCTATTGTCCTATCGAATGCCCGGCTCGCGACCCGCCCTCAGACCAGCCCTTCCGGCGTCGACTGGCCGTGGAATTGGCTGGGATTCAGGAAGATCTCGCCGCGGACCTCCTCGATAATGAGCTGGGCGATGGGCATCCCGGGACGGAGCACGATCGTCTGCGGCCCGAGGTTGATCATTTCCAGCGTGAGGGGCCCGACCCAGCCGGGGTGAACGGTCGGAGCGGTGAAGTGGACCATCAGGCCGCAGCGGGCCCGGCTGCTCTTGCCCTCGATCCGGGCCGCCAGGTGCGGCGTGCCCTTGTCGGTCGGCAGCTCGACGCGTTCGAGCGTGCGGCCGAGGATGAACTGGTTCGGCTTGAGCAGGTACGGCTTGTCGTCCGTGAGGTAGTGCCGCCGCGAGTGGCCCGCGATCGCCTCGGAGACCATCCCTCGCTCGGTGACGTCGTAGTGTCGCGGCCCGGCCTGGGGCACCGCGATCTCATGATAAAGCCGCAGGTCAACCGCGTGCGTGTCGTAGGGGCAGTACTCCCCCGCCGTCGGCCGCCGCGGCATCGGCTCGGGCTCAATCACCAGCCGCCCTTCGTCCAGGGCCCTCTGAATCTC
>CALMMH010000527.1 GCA_937868145.1 uncultured Phycisphaerales bacterium | reverse complement strand
GCCGCCGCGGTCCACGACCATGCAGCCGCGACGGCCCATCGTGATCACGGCGCAGTGCGCGCGGCGGGCCACGAGGTCCGAACCCATCATCTTGGCCGTGCGGACGTGGGCGTTCGTCTGGTCGGTGATCTCGGCGGCCTTCTCCAGGTTGGCCACCATGATATCCGCCGTGAAGTACTCCGAAGGCAGGTCCGCGCCATGCTGGTCCGTCTGTTCGATCGGACGGGCGGGGTTGAGGATCACGCGCGTCCCGTGAAGGTTCGCGCAGTGAATGGCCGCGGCGATCGCTTCCTGGGGCAGGCACCCGTGGATGAGGCAGATATCCGCCTGGGCGATGCGGTCTTCGGCCAACTGGATGTCCGCCGGCTGCAGAGCGCTGTTGGCGCCGGTGTAGTGGCAGATGGCGTTCTCGCCCTCGGCGTTGACCAGCGTGACGATGATGCCGGAGTTCTTGGACTCGGCGAAAAAAACGTACTCGGTGTCCACCTTGTACTCGGCCAGGCTCTTGAGGGCCATCTGGGCGAAGGCGTCGCCGCCGACCTTGCTGATTAGGGACACTTCGCACCGGCACAGGGCCGCCTGGACCGCCTGGATGGGCCCGGGACCCGCGAGGCCGCACGCCAGGGAGGAACCGCTGATGGCCTGACCGGGGGAGGGGATGTTGGCGCACTTGACTGCCAGGTCGATGTACGTGCCGCCGATGACTACGATTTTCGGATTCCGTTCCGTCATGTCGCTACCTATCACTGTTGCTCATTGATCCTTGCCGATCGGTGACCACTATAGTGCCGCGGCTCCGTTGAGGCAACGGTTTTTTCCGGACGCAGTCGCGATCACCACCCCATGACGTTCATTCGGACGACTGGCTGACAAGCCACCGCCGGAGGACGTCCACCACGTACTGAACTTCTCGGTCAGATAACGCTCGGCCTTTAGGAATCCTGTGCCATTTCTCCAGGCAGCCGCGACAGCAGGTTCCGGTGGCGTGCTGCGCGATGAAGACGGGATGGTTCCGCATCGGGGTCTGCTTGCCGTCGTTGGCGATCCTCGCGGGGGCCAGTCGCTGCGCGACGAAGTCCCTCGCGTGCTCCAGGATGGTCTCCAGACCCTTCGTCTGGAGATACGCGGCCTCTTTGCCTCGGAGCCGGAACCGGCTGCGGAACTCCGACTTCTTCAGCGCTTCGAATAGCTCGTCCACGTCGCGCATGTCAAGGGATCGCCTCGAAGAAACCTCTGCGCTTGAGGTGTTGGTAGAGGTAGGAGATGCCGACCAGCGCCAGACCGGTGACGAGGAACCCTGCGATGCGGTAGATGGTCTCGACCGTCCGCGTGTCTACGAGGAAGATCTTGCCCAGCAGCAGGAGGAAGATCGCCAATGAGACATATCGCAAGGGCCGAATTCGCTTCCAGAAGCCCGCGACCATCAGCGTCGTGGCGTACGCAGCCCACAGCACCGAGATGCACATCTGCGCCAGGACCCGCCAGTGCGGCGTCGCCTGGTGAAATTGATAGTGGAACCAGATCTCCTCGGTCATCACCAGCCACAGCGCGAGAATACCCGCCATCGCGACCGGCAGGGGCAGTTCCGCCGGCTCCTTCGACTCACGCTCCGCGCGTCGCACCAGCCACGCCGCCGCGAACACCGCCGCGATCAACACCAGCGATCGGGCGAAGCCTGAGTTCAGGAACAGGACGGAGGCTTCATCGCGAAGGCTCTTGTACTGGATGGCCAGGGACAGCGAGCTGATGAAAGCCAGCGCCGCCGCGACGGTTCGGCAAGCCCGGCCTTGCGGGCAGAGGGGTCTGGCTGCAAACAACAGGAGAAACGCCGCGAACACCAGAGGCATTTGCCTGAGGAAGAACTCGTTTCCGCCGGCGGGTCGATTCACGTCCTCGTGTGACCACAACTCGATGCCGACCGCCGCCATCAAGAGCAGAAGTCCGACCGTGTAGCCGGTCTGTGCGACGTTCTGCCGCAGGGCCGGATCGATACGCGAATTGAACCGGTACAGAGCGTGACAGACGATCACGGCCGCGGCTACGAAGCACCAGGCGCCGAAGGCCCCGTTGAGGATGGGGCGAAAGGGGGCCGTATGCAAAGGCAGTTCCGCAATCAGTTTTCCGATCGCCAGAGCCAGCACCGCTCCGGCGGCCGCCTGCACCAGGGTGTTGCGATAACGCAAGCCGATCGCGGCCAAGCCGACGGCTTCCACCGCCCACATGACAGGAACGCCGTTCGCCTCGAAGTACAGCGGAACCGCCAATGAGATGAATGCAACGCCCGCAATCAGCAGGGCGTTGCGGAGATCGCCGTCGGCCCGGCAGCGCAGGGTCACCAGGACCATCAGGCCCAGATACGCCGCGCCCATGACGATGCTGGACAGAGCGAGCCAATCCCGGCGTCCATCCGTCAGCATCGTCCAGAGGTAGTAGAACACCACCGCGGCGTTGGCCAGCACGAGCAGCGTATCCTGGACCTGCGACCTGACCTGCCGAAGCAGGGTGTGCAGCACGGGCAAGGTCAAAAAGACCAGGAAGAACACCGCCAGCCAGAACGTCGCGACGCCGAGCTGCGGCGGCGGCCATGGGATGTCCATCACGGGGCGGTAGAACTTCTCGAACCACGCCGTGTACAACAGGTACGTGCCAACGAACGCCAGGATGTTGACCGGGCTCCACTTCCGCCAGTAGGCGCAGAGCATCGCGCCGGCGCTCAGGATCAGGACGTATGCAAAGAGCGGATTGGGCAGGTTCTCGCCGGTCGAGAGCATGATGGGCGTCAGGTACCCGCCCGCCAGCGACAGCAGCGCGATGGCCACTTCATCGAGGGCCACCGCGTAGGACATGGCCGCGATTGTGACGCCGATCGCCAGGACGTAGGCCGGGACCGGACCGATCAATCCGTACCAGCGGTGGGCGGCGAACACCGTCGCATAGAGGATCGCGAAGCCCATCGCGGTGACGCCTTTGGCGACGAAATCGTACCCGCGTCGGCGTGTGACTTCGCCGACGGCCAGCGCGGCCAAGCCGCCAATTCCCGCGATCGCCACGCGTCCCCAGGGCCCGATCCACTGGTTCTCGTACGCGTACTTCAGGAAGAACCCCACCGCAAAGACCACCGTGATGACGCCCGCGACAAGCAGCCAGCGTGTCCCGATCCGCTGCTCCAGACTGGCGGCCTCAACGGCATTCATAGTGACGCCGCAAGGCGTTATCTGCTCCGTCCGCGCATCGGAAGGATATGCCCTTGCGGGCACACTACGAACCGGTTCCTCCGTTTGCTCACTGTGATCCCGCAGATGTTCTGCCGCTGGAGGAGTTGGAGGCTCGGGGATCCGAACCGCCGTGCGGGTCGTCGCTTCGTCCAACTCCCGACGCATCCGGTCGACCCGTTTCATAGCGACGATGGCCACGATCAGGGCAATGGGTCCGCTGAGAATCGTCGCCACGGCCAACAGAACCAGGAAAGGGACAATACCATCCATAGGTTAAGAGCCGGTCCTTCACCAATCGATTCGGTTCACGCCGGGACGCCCACGACGGACATGTACACGATGCTCTCTTCGACGCCGTCGACGCCGAGAACCTTATTGACCTCGTCGTCGAAGAGCGCTCCGACCTGGCAGGTGCCCAGGCCCAGGCTCACTGCCGCCAAAGCGAGGTTTTCCGCGATGTGGCCGGCGTCCAGATAGATATATCGGTACGCGCGCTGGCCGTACTTGCACGTGGTCCTGGCGAAAATCGCAGTCCACGCGAAGACCACAGGGGCTTTCGCACACGTGGTCTGGCCGAGGGCTGCCGCGGCAATCTGCTCGCGATGGTTGCCTGTGCGGATCTGCTCCAACACATGGTCTCGCAAGCCGTAATGATACACGCCGGGCTCCAGGTCGCTGACGTCGTTGGCGACGATGTACGTTTCGATCGGGTACAGCGCCCCGGCCGACGGCGCCGTGCGGAACTCATAACCTTGCTCGCTCCGCTGGATGCCGTCCGACGCCCAGAGCAGGTAGCTCAACTGCCCGAGCGACAGCGGCCTGGCCTGGAACCTGCGGACGCTCTTTCGGTCGCTGAGAATCTTGTCCAACGTCACGAGTTGCTCCGGCTCGAACATCGGCAGCGACACGGTGATGCTGTCCGGATAGGCCTTGTACAGCTCCGGCCGGCCCACATGATGCACGACGTCGTCGCGGGTCAGATCCGCCCGGTACTTCGTCTGCTGTTGGAATTCCTCGCCTATACCGCTCATCTTTCCAGTCCTGTGAAATCATGTTTCATCATATCCTGGAAGAACGCCTTCACCAGGACGTCCACCTGGGGATCTTTGAAGCCGCCGTGACCGCCGCCTTGGACGGTGTAGAGCGTGACCTTCACGCCGGCGCGGTCGAGGGCGTCGCGGAGCAACTCGCTCTGGTTGTACGGCACGATCGGGTCTGCGTTGCCGTGGACGATCAGGAACGGCGGATCGTTCTTCGTCACGTAGGTGATCGGGTTGGCCCGCTGGACCTTGTCCTTGTTCTCCTGGATGGGCCCGCCGATCAGTTTCGACTCGGGCGACTCGGCGGCGTCGTGGTCTTCCATGCCCGGGAAGTCGCTCATCTTCGTAAAGTCGGTGGGCCCGAAGAAATCACAGACCGCCTGCACCCGGCTGGAGACGCCGAGATTCGGGCCGACCTCGAAGTCGTTCACGTCGCCCGTCGTTCCGAGCAGAGCGACCAGGTGTCCGCCTGCCGAGGCGCCCCAGACGCCGATGCGATCGGGGTCGATGCCGTGCTTGTCGGCGTTGGCCCGCAGCCAGCGGATCGCGGCTTTGCAGTCCTGAATCTGGGCCGGGAAGATCGCGTGCTGGCTGAGCCGATAGTTGACGCTCGCGACCGCGTAGCCGTCCGCGACGAACCCCACCGCCGGGCAGTCCTCTTTGCTGCCGGCCAGCCAGGCCCCGCCGTGGATCCAGACGATCAGCGGCTTCTTCTCGTTCAAAGACGTCTGGTTGCCGCTTGCCTTGGACAGATACAGATCCAGCTTCTGTCGCTCGTGCCCGCCGGGGACGTATTCAATGTTCCGCAGCACGGTGAGTTTGGACGGGTCCGGCCCGTTCGACTGGGCCATCGCCGCGACCGTGATCAGCAATGCCGTCGCTGCGCCGCCGATCCAATGCACGCCGCATGTGTCGTTTCGCATGATGATTCCTCCCAAATTCTCCGATGTCGCACATCGACCCATGTTCCTGCATCCTGGCACATCATACCCGAGATCCTCGTCGCCGCACAGCGTCAAAGCAATCCGAATCGTTCCATGAGCCGGCGAAGCCACGCTGGGCGGCGTTCGTGCATCGCCACGTAGATCGTGTGGGAATCGTCGTCGATCGCCAGCCAGACGCTGGCGTCTTGCCTGTCGATGTGATAGATGCGTCCGTTGATCGGGTCGGCCCACTGCATCCACGGCGGGGACTTGTCGCTGAAGCGAACGATCTGCATCGACCCCGGCTCCTGGTTGGGATCGTTCGGATCGATGCCGCTGCGTTGGAAGAAGGAGGCCGCCTCCTCGACGGTCGTTTGAAAGCGGAGGTACAGGCTCTGAGTCGTGAAGGCCGGACCCCGGCGTCCGATGCGCACATCCTGGGCACCGTCCGGCAAACGGCCGAACCCTGCATCGCGACACAAGCGATTGGCCCGAACCGTCGGCCGCGTGAGCAGGACGCACAACAGCACAATCAGAACGACGCCTGCAACGCCTGCCGACAACAATACCTTCCGAGTGCGTGTCATGTTGATTTGGCGCGGACGCCATGCCCTCATCTGCCGGATCAAGGCAAGCGGCATCCTACGACTGCTGCGGCCTGCCCGATCGTGAGTCCCGCCGACGAAGGAACAGACCGATGAGCAATACCGGCGCGCCCCAGATGATCATGAGCAGCCGCAACAGCCGGCCGGGGATGGACACGCCGGGCGATCGGACCTGCCGCCACATTTGACC
>CALMMH010000526.1 GCA_937868145.1 uncultured Phycisphaerales bacterium | reverse complement strand
CCGCACGCCATTGGCGGATCAGCCGGACGATCGTCTTTCGGTTTTCCAAAGTCGGCAACAGCTCGCCGTCGTGAATGTCCAGGACCTCTGTCTCGACGCCGAGAATCTCGGCGCAGCGTTTGACTTCGGCAATGCGGCGTTGCGCGAGCGATCCGCCAGCCATGCCCCAGTGGCCGATGTCCCCGTTGGTGCAGGAGACGAATTTCACGCGATGGCCGCGAGCTGCCCAGAGGGCTGCCGTGCCGCCGGCGCTGAACTCGCAGTCGTCCGGATGGGCGCCGAAACAGATGATCCTCAGTTTGCCGTCGCTCGGGCTGGGAGCGGCCGGGGGTTTGGACAATGCGGTGGCGGCTGATTCCTGCGACCGGACGGCGCCTGAGGATTCTCTGTTTCCGTTGGCTACGGTCCCTACAAGGAGCAGCACGCCGACGGCCAACAGGTTCATGCGAATGCCTCGCGATCCAGCGATTGTGTCGTTCATGATCTGATCCTCCTATCATTCGATATTCTGTGCTGGTTACGTTGACATGGCGATTCTATCCTGAAGGTCATACGGTGTCTTCAGTCAGATGACGGAAAACGACGTGCCTGGTGATGACCGCAAAGGGAGTGCATGTCCGTAGTTGCGTGAGTATCGTAAGCCGGTGGCATTCGCGGCGTGCGTTTACCGCTTTGGGGATACCAGCGGGGAGAGGAGAAAGGTGATAGGCCTGACACAGAACGGGGCCCGTCCGTCTGTGACCGGAGGCTTGTCCTCGTGGATGTGTGCGATGGGGGCCCTGACGCTCAGGGGAGGGACTCCTCGTGAGATCTCCGATGGGCTGGGTCTCCTGAGAGCGACGGTTCGATGATTCTCTGGTTTCCCCTCTCCGCTGGTATCTCTAAAGCGATAAACGCGCCTCTCGAATTCGTCGGAATGCCCGTGTGCCGTCGGAACCGCAAGAACGGACCTGCCCCCCCCACAGAGGCCGTCCCGGCAGGCATTGCTTGAATACCGGAGGCCCGTTCGGTAGCATGGTGAGGTCGGGGCCGATTCGTCCGGAGTCAGGTGCAACGCCAATGGCGGAAAGGGCATGGCATGAGAAAGAAGATGTTCGTTGCAGTCGTTGCGGGTTTCTGTCTGTTCACAGGTTCGGTCACTATCGCCCAGGAGAACTTACGTGTCCTGGGTGAGACCGTGGACGGAGCCCCGGCCGGTGAGATGATGTCTCGCTATCTGTTCCGCCAGGCGCAGGGGAGGTTCGAGCAGTGGCGGCAACAGTACGAGCAGCGTAAGACGCCCGAACAGATCGCGACCTATCAGAAGAACTTGCGAGAGCAGTTCATCCAGGCAATTGGCGGTCTGCCCGAACGGACGCCGCTGAATCCGAAAGTCACAGGCGTCGTCGCCCGAGACGGTTACAGGGTCGAGAAGATCATCTTCGAGAGCCAGCCGGGGTGTTATGTCACGGCATTGCTGTTCCTGCCGGACGGCGGTCGGTACGCACGCCCGTTCCCTGGCGTCATCGTGCCGTGCGGCCACGCCGGAGAGGCCAAGGCCTATGAGGCGTATCAAACGATGGGGGCGCTGCTGGCTCTCAATGGCATCGCGGCGCTGGTCTTCGATCCCATCGATCAGGGCGAACGAAGCCAGGACCTTGCCGCACTGCCGGCAATCTGGGGGACGAGCGCCCACACCATGGTCGGGATCGGCAGCATTTTGCTGGGCCGCAACACGGCTCGGTTCGAAATCTGGGACGGCATGCGGGCGATCGACTATCTCCAATCCCGCCCTGAAGTCGACCCGAAACGGATCGGCTGCACCGGCAACAGCGGCGGCGGCACGCAGACGTCGTATCTGATGGCTCTGGACGATCGGATCGTCGCGGCGGCGCCGAGCTGCTACATCACCGGTTTCGAAGCCTTGCTCTCGACGATCGGACCGCAGGACGCCGAGCAGGACATCTTCGGGCAATTGGCGTTCGGAATGGACCACGCCGACTACCTGATGATGCGAGCGCCGACGTCGATCCTGATTTGTGCTGCGACGCAGGATTTCTTCGACATCCAGGGGACCTGGAACACCTTCCGATACGCCAAGCGTCTGTACACCCGGCTGGGCGTCTCCGAGCGGGTGAGCCTGCTGGAGAACGACGCGACGCACAACTACAATCAGATCCAGCGACAGGGCGCCGCGCGGTGGCTGGCGAGGTGGCTCCTGGGCGTCGACAAGGAGATTGTGGAGCCGAACATTGTTCTGCTCAGCGCCGACGAAGCCCACTGTACGCCCGACGGCCAGGTGATGCGATTGGCAGGGGCGCGTTCGACGTACGATCTGAATCGGGAATTCGAGAAAGAGCAGGCCGCACGTCGCAAGCAGCTCTGGTCGACGACATCTCAGGCGAGCCGACTCGAGCAGGTCCGTCGGCTTGCGGGGGTGCGGCCCCTTGCGGAATTGCCTGAGGCCGAGGTCGAGATGGGAGAGACCGTCACACGCGGCAGCCTCAGGATCGAGAAGGTGAAGGTTGCGGTCGAAGAGGGGCTCTGTCTGTCTGCGTTGGTGTTCTATCCGCGGGGCGAACCCGTCGGCCGCGTTGTGCTGTACGTTCACGAGAGCGGCAAAGAGGCCGACGCCGGTCCGGGCGGTCCGATCGAGAAGCTCGTCGAGGCCGGCCATACGGTCGTCGCCGTGGATGTGCGGGGCACGGGCGAAACCCAATCGAAAGCCGGCTGGGGCGGCGACCTGTTCGGCTCCGACGCCAAGGACATTCTCACCGCCTATCTACTGGGTCGCTCCTACGTGGGCATGCGGGCGGAGGACATTATGATTTGTGCGAGGGCCATCCAGCAGCGAGCGTACAGCTCTGTGGATGTGGTGGCCGTCGGACACGTGTGTGTGCCGGCCCTGCACGCCGCGGCTTTGGAGCCGGGATTGTTCGGCTCGGTCCGCCTGGTTCGCGGTCTTGTCTCCTGGGCCGACGTGATTGAGCAAGGCCAATCCCGCAACCAACTGGTGAATGTCGTCCACGGCGCGCTGTGCGAGTACGATCTGCCCGACCTGGCCAAGGTTCTCGGTGCTCGGCTCACAATCGAGCAGCCGGTCAACGCGATGGGCTTGTAGGGGCGACGCATGCGTCGCCCTCTTTCCCTGTACGGTTCTTACGAGCCGAGCACGGCGATGACAGACCACACGCCGACGACCAGAAATGCGGCGAAGGCGATCCAGAGCAGAATGTCCCACAGCCAACCGGAACGCAGGTTCGGATCGCTTCGCCGGTACCGGAAGTAGAGGGCCGCTCCGCCGAGCAGCGGAAGCATGATCGATTGGGACAGACCACAGGCGACGATCATCGTGGCCGGGGCCCGGACAAACACGTACAGCACCAGTGCGATGAACGGCCAAACCGTGCTGACCCTTCGCGTCCATATTTCGCGGGTTGCTTCGGAGTTGCCGGTCAATCCATACAGGCCCAAGCCATCGGCGACCATGCGGGAGTTGCCCGCGGCGGCGACGAAGAGCGTCGAGTACAGCACCGCGAAGGCTCCGCAGAGAAAGAGCGGATGCGCCAGCGGCCCGAAGACCGGAATGTACATGGCCGCCAACGTTCGCACCATGTCGCGTCCTTCCGGGTTGAGTCCCACGCGGCCCAGCACGGCCGCTCCCAGCAGGTAAAACGCCAGGGTCGCCAGGGTGTAGACCACCATGGAACTGGCGGCATCGATATGCAGCACGCGGATCCAGCCCCGCGCGCGATCGGTCCAGGCGGTGGTGCCGTCGCGTGGGCCGGTGCAGCGGGCGTAGCCCTTCTCCAAACACCAGTACGGATACATGATCAGCTCGGAGGCTCCGATGCCGATGATGCCGAAGGCCCCCAGAGCAGTGCGGATCGGATTGCCTCCGGCCGGGCCTGTGGGCGGCAAATGGAAACTCAAGCCGGTGGCTAATTCCTGCGTTGTGACCGCCCACTGCTCTTTCATCTGGAGGGCGACCAGGGTGAAGATTGTCGCGAGCGTGAAGATGGCCACGAGGGCCGTGGAGATAAACTGAATGGCCCGGTATCGCCCGAGGTACAGCAGCAGCGACGTCACGGCCGCCAGGATGGCCGCCCAGAGGTAGGGATCGTTCGGTTCGCGGAGTTCGGCGGCCTGCTTGCTGAGGGTTGCGATGCTCTGCTGCAACTCGGCGACGTGGGATGTCTCCTCGCCTCGGGCTTCGAGCAGCTTGAGCTCGATTCGATCTTGTGTGAGTCGGTCCTGGAGTCGATTGTATTCGACGCCGGAGGCGGTCAGCGGCCAGCTCATGGCCAGCGTCTGGCCGACGCCGCCGAGGATGCCGCCTTGCTGGAAGACGATCAGGACCGTCATCATCGTCCAGTACCCGACCAGCCAGTTGACCTTCAGTCGGGGGCCGGGGACGCCATTGAGGGCTTGAAGCGGCGTCTGGCCCCAGGAAATCGTGTGGCGGGCGAACTCGATCTGCGTCGAGATCTTGATGACGCATCCGATAATAATCAGCCAGAGGAGCCAGAAGCCAGCCTCAGCTCCGGCCTTGGTCGTCAGGATCAGTTCGCCTGAGCCGACGATCGAGCCGGCGATAATCATACCCGGCCCGAGCTTCTTCAGTGTGCCGAAAAAGCCGCGGGGCGGGGACTGAATGTCGCCACTATGCACAACGGGCTCGGGAACGAGCCCGTCGCATCCATTTCGGTCAGGAGGCTTGCAGGCAGCCATACCGCGACCGCAGCAAAGGCCTTAGGCCTGTGCCGCCTCGGCCTTCTTCAGCACGTCGTCCCGGAACAGGAACCAGAACGCCGCCATCAGAACCGCCGACAGGGCAGTCATGATGAGCCAGACCGTATTCCAATTCGTGACTTCTGTCATGACGTTATCAATCATCGTTTCGGCCGTATACATGCTGATCAGACGTTCGCTGGCGAACGTCCCGATGAACATCCCTACGCCAAATAGAAGCAACCCAACCAGCCCCTGCGCCTGAGCCTTGATCTCCGGTGGCGCCTTCTTATCCACGTATACCTGACCGCCAACGATGAGCAGGCCGAAGATGGCCCCATGCACGAGAATGGCGATGTAGTAGAGCCATTCCTGGCCAAGCATGCCGCCGGCCAGGAATGCAACGTAACGAACCACCAACGCCCCAAGGCCCGCTGTGATTGCCCACTTGGCGCCATAGCGTGTCAACGCGATGGGAACCAGGAGCATGATCAGCATTTCGGATACCTGTCCGAGGCTCATCCGTGCCGTAATCGTCTCATAACCCTGGCTCTTGAAGAACTGCGATCCGTATGAGAAGTACATCGTGAACGGGATCATTGCCAGTATGGAAACGAGCATGAAGAAGGCGAAGTTGGGGCTCTTGAGAAGGCCCAACGCCCGCAGGCCCAGAACATCGACAATCGAAGCGGGCTTGCCCTTCGATGGTGGCGGCGTGTTGGGCAGGGTCAGATTCAGCAGGCCCGCCACAAGGGCTGTGCCGGCCCCGCAGTACAGGGGAATCGCCGTGCCGTCGATCTTGGCGCCGTTGAAGAATTTCACCGCGATGAGGCTGAACACGCTGGCCGCAACCCAGCCGATCGATCCGAACACGCGGATCTGCGGGAACTTCTCCGAGGGGGCGTTGGACATGGCCACCGCGCTGGTCAGGCTCCAGGTCGGCATGTAGCAGAGCATCGCCAGCAGCAGGATCACGAACAGAGCGACCGGATTGCACTGCAGAGCCGCAAGGAAGAGCAGGCCGGCACAGGCGAAGTTCAAGATCATCAGCACCTTCTGGCTGGCGAAGTGCCGATCCGCGATCATGCAGAAGATCGGCGAGATCAGGCAGCCTAAGGGCATACTGCTCAGGATCAGGGCTTTCATAGTGCCTTTGACGCCGATGTTGTCGAGATAGCCGGCCAATTGCACGAACCAAGCGGCGAAGAGCATGTACTGTAGGAACATCATGACGCTGAGGCGGATTCGAACGTTCAAGGGCATGGCGTTCATTCGGCATCTCCTTCGTACAAAGTCACTCCCGAATCGGCGCACTCACTCGCCGGCTGTCACGCGCGGTCCATCGACACGCCGCGACGAGAGGCCATCATACTCTCGCCGTCCGGGCTACGCCAGAAAGAAACCGCAAACCCGATAGGGATTGACGCCCGCCGACGGCAATAGAGAGGATGCGAGAACCGTCTATTCTACCCAGTCGCCCCAACGGCCATGGCGTCAGGTCGGGAGGGGGACGGGATAAGGTCGTCGAAGGGGTTCGTCATGAACGGGTTGCTGTCAGTGGTGTTGGCCGTCGTGTCCGTTGTCGGTTCTGTCGTTGCGGGGGCAAAGGAGGCCGATTGCATCCGACCGTGGTCGGAGAATCCCCGCTATTGGCAATACAAGGGCAAGCCCGTGCTGCTGTTGGGTGGGAGCAAGGACGACAGCCTGTTCCAGATCCCCGACCTCAAGGAGCACCTTGACGCGATGGCCGCTGTGGGCGCCAACTACATCCGCAACACGATGAGCGACCGGCCGGACCATGACTTCGAGGTCTATCCGTTCAAGCGACTGTCTGACGGTAAGTACGACCTGGAGCAGTGGAACGACGAGTACTGGCGACGGTTCGAGAACCTGCTTCGATGGACCGCCGAGCGGGACATCATTGTGCAGATTGAGGTCTGGGATCGTTTCGATTATTCCCGGAACAATTGGGAGGCACACCCCTACAACCCCAAGAACAACGTCAACTACACCTACGAGCAATCCGGCTTCGCGGAGCACTATCCCGATCACCCGGGCGCCAACAAACAGCCGTTCTTCTTCACGACGCCCGGGCAGCGGAACAACAGGGTGGTTTTCAAGCACCAGCAACGCTTCGTAGACAAAATGCTCTCGTACTCACTCCAGTACGATCATGTGCTCTACTGCATGGACAATGAGACGTCCGCGGAAGAGACATGGGGCGCGTACTGGGCCGACCACATCAGGCGTCGCGCCGCTGAGGCCGGCAACAAGGTCTGTGTGACTGAAATGTGGGACGCCTGGGACCTCAAATCCGACGAACACAAACGGACGCTCGATCATCCCGAGCGATACGACTTCGCGGATGTCTCTCAGAACAATCAAAAGAAGGGGCAGGAGCATTGGGACAATTTCCAGTGGGTGCGAACTCGCGTGTCGTCGCGTCCCCGGCCGCTGAACACCACCAAGACCTATGGCGCCGATACCGGCCGCTATGGCAACAACCGCGATGGTGTCGAGCGGTTCTGGCGTCACATCATCGGCGGGGCGGCGTCCGCACGATTCCACCGGCCCGATTCCGGCCTGGGCTTGTCTCAACCTGCGGTTGCCGCGATCAAGGCGGCCCGAAAGCTGGAGTCGCTGATCAAGTTGTGGGAGGTCGAGCCCGCCAACGGATTGCTGAGCCACCGCGAGGAGAACGAGGCCTACGTTGCCGCCCGGCGGGGCATGATTTATGCGCTCTACTTCACGGATGGCGGATCCGTCGGCCTGGACCTGAAGGACTCGTCCGGCCGTTTCGATATGCACTGGATCGATATCGCCACTGGCGAATGGGGCAAACGTGAAACGATTACGGGCGGCGGCGTGGCGACGGTGACCGCGCCCGGCAAAGGTCATTGGGCCGCGGCCATTGCGAAGGCTGCCGAGATCAGTGGGCCGCTGCGCGTCAGCCAAGTTAATCCTCGCTATTTCACCGACAATCGCGGCGAAGCGATCTATCTGACCGGTTCGCACACCTGGAACAGTCTGGTGGACATGGACAAAGCCGATCCGCCCGCGTCGTTCGACTTCGATGCGTATCTGGATTTCCTCCAGCGTTACGAGCATAATTTCATCCGCCTGTGGACGTGGGACTCGACGATGTGGTGCACCAGTGTCAATCGCAGCCTGGGGAAGGATTTCATTCACCATTGCGCTCCGCTGCCCTGGGCTCGCACCGGCCCGGGCGACGCGCTCGACGGCAAACCGAAGTTCGATCTCACGAAGTTCGACCCGGCGTATTTCGATCGTCTGCGAACGAGAGTCCGCGCCGCGGGCGAGCGGGGGATCTATGTCTCCGTGATGCTGTTCGAGGGCTGGGGCCTGCGCCACGGCGACCGCCGGTCGGGCACTCCCGACGGCTGGGCGTACCGCAGCCATCCTTTTCACCCGGACAACAACGTCAACGGCGTCGCGGGCGACGTGAACGGCGACGGCAACGTTCTGGAGGTGCACTCCCTGGCCAGTCCCGCGATCAACGCCCTGCAGGAAGCGTACGTCCGCAAGGTCGTGGATGTCGTGAACGACCTGGACAACGTGCTCTTCGAGGTGTGCAACGAGGGAGGTGAGAAGGAATGGAACTGGTGGGTCGTGAAAACGGTCCAGGACTACGAGCGGACGAAGCCCAAACAGCATCCGGTCGGCATCACGGGCCACGGCGGCGAGAAGACCGACACCATGCTGCTCAGTCCGGCCGATTGGATCTCGCCCGGCGGCCAGGACGGCTACCGCGATCCGGCCCCGGTGTGGAACGAGAAGAAGGTGAGCCTGCTCGACACCGATCACATCTGGGGCGTGGGCGGCAATCACGGCTGGGTCTGGCGGAGTTTCACGCGGGGACACAATCCGATCTTCATGGACCCCTACGACGGCAGCGTGCTCGGAGACCGCTTCGACCCGAAGTTCGAATTGCTCCGACGCAACCTGGGGTACGCGTTGCGTTGTGCAAAGCAGGTGAATCTGGCCGCGATGGTTCCGCATCCGGAACTTGCGTCGACCGGTTTTTGCCTCGCTGACCCGAGCCGGGAGTATCTGATCTATTTGCCGGAGGGGGGCGAGGTGACGGTGGATCTCGCCGCGGTTCAGGGGATTCTCTCCGTGGAATGGCTGAATCCCGCCGATGGGGCCACTACG
>CALMMH010000525.1 GCA_937868145.1 uncultured Phycisphaerales bacterium | reverse complement strand
CGGTACGCCGCCACCTCCGTTTACGAGCGGCAGCTCTCTGAGAGTCAGTACAGCGTGTTGCAGCGACGGTTTTACAGCCAGGAGAATCTTGACAAGATCATCGCTCATCTCCGCTGGCAAGGATTGGCAGGATACGCTCAGCGGCTGACCAAGGCCCGTGTCCGGCAGTCGTTCGACAAGCTGATTCGGTTCGAGGTCTCGCCGATGTATCCCCGGCGGCTTCAAACCACCGATCCGAACACGTCGACCCAGATCAGCAACTTTCAAGCCAAGCTCCTGTACGTGAAGGTCTTCGGGAGTTCAGAACCGCAGGCGCTGATGGCCGGGGCGATCGTGACGAACAATCTGGATAACGCCCTTCCTCTGTACGATATTCGAAATGGGCTGAAGGAATCCATCCAGGAATACAAGAAACTGGCGGCCGAGATCGAGGACAAGCGGTTCAGCTTGACGGTGGATCTGCAGAAGGAGCAGGCGAAGCTGCTCAAGCTCAAGGGCGTGGAAGAGGGCACGGCCCAGCCGGGACGAGACAATATCGTGCTCCAGTTCAACGACATGAAGAGCAGCAGCGAGTTTCTGCCCCTGTCTTACCAGGTTCTCGCCGTGCAGTCGCGGATCATCGACCTCCAGGAGTCGGTGGCCGGCGACGCCGAGCAGTACGCATACTATCTCAAGGTGCTGGATCTGAGCAACCGTCTGTTGGGCCAGATCGAGCAAAACCTGCTGGCCGACTATACGGTCCAGCAATTCCTGGAGTCTCTCGGGCAGCAACTTCAAGCCTGCCAGGATGCGGCCGTCGGCGACTATCTCCAGTCCTACATTCGCAAGACGGAAAACCTGATCCAGATGAGCACCCGCGCCGGCGAGAAGCCTGCCGTGTGCCTGGTGCCCAAGAACATCGCCAAGAACAGCATTCTGACCTTCGTGGTGTTTCTGATGATCGCCCTCTTCACGGCGGTTCTCCTGGAATACCGACGGCAACGGCGCGATCCAGGATTCGGTTCGTCCGGTCGCGGCTCGTCAATGTGATGGAGGGACAAGCCGGCCGGGCGGCGTCGCCCCGGACCGCCGAGACGATGCGAAACACACTGAAAGCCACCTGGGGGCGCAATCGCAGAGTCATCAGCAATTTCTTCTCGCTGTCGGTCGTCCAGTTCGCCAACTACATGGCGCCGCTGATCCTGATCCCCTACCTCACACGGGTCCTGGACCTGCCGCGATACGGCCTGGTGGAGTTGGCCCGTGCAATCAGCGTGTACTTCCTGATGCTGACGGATTACGGATTCAGCCTCTCCGCGACGCAGGAGATCTCCGTCCACCGGGACGATCCCAACAGGATCTCCGAGGTGTTCTCGTCCGTGATGATCCTGAAACTGATGCTCGTGCTCCTGAGCGTCGCAACCCTGTCGGCGGCGGTGTTCGCCATCCCCAAGCTTCGGGCCGACTGGCCGGTCTACTATCTTTCGTTCTTGAGCGTAATCGGCATGTGGTTGTTCCCTCTGTGGCTCTTCCAGGGTCTGGAGCGAATGAAGCGCATCGCAGTGCTCACCGTCGCAACGAAGCTGCTGGTCATTGCATCGACCTTTGTCTTTGTCCGCACGAGCGACGATTACCTGTACGTTCCGCTGCTGCAGTCGGCAGGCGCCATCCTTCTCGGACTGACCGGCCTGATCGTCGCCGTGCGGAACTTTCCCATCCGATTCTATCTGCCTTCGATCGACGTGCTCCGGCGGGAGTTTTACAACGGCTGGCATGTGTTCCTCTCCAAAATGGCGACGACTCTTTGCACGACGAGCAATATCGTGATCCTGGGGCTTCTCACCGACAACATTTTTGTCGCCTACTATGCCGCCGGCGAGAAAATCGTTCGAGCGGCCTCCGACGGGCTTCTGGTTCCGCTGGGCCAGGCGATCTTCCCTCACATCGGCCGCCTGGCTTCCCAGTCGCGTCCGGCGGCCCTGCGGTTTGCCGGCAGGGTGGCGGTTCTTCTGGCGGCCGTGACGTTCGTGATCTCGGTCGGCCTGCTCGTGGGCGCTCCGGCGATCGCCCGGATCGTGCTCGGCCGCGAGGTGCCGGGCGGTGCGGTGGTGATCCGCATTCTGTCGTTCCTGCCTTTGCTTGTCGGGCTCAGTCACCTTGTCGGGGTGCAGATCCTGGTCAATTTCGGACTCAAGAAGCTCTTTGCGAGAATCGTGCTGACCGCCGGGATTGTAAACGTCGTCCTGGCTTTGTTGCTGGCTCCTTCCCTCAAACACGTTGGAGTGGCGATTGGTTCCTTGACAACCGAAGTCCTCATCCTCATCGCGGTCTATGTGGCCCTGCGGCGTTCCGGCCTGTCCCTGTTCGCCTCCCGCGAGAAAGGCGTTGACAATCTGCGGGCCGTTCCGTAGCATCACGTTCTCGTGATCCGCCGGCCGGGCACAAGGGGATGATGATCGGGACCAAATCGAGGATGGAAATGCACGGGATAGCCGTGTTCGATGTCTGTGGCACGATCACGAAGACGAACAACACATCCGACTTCATCGGTTTCGTCCTTCGCAGGAGCGGGCTGTTCAAGTGTCTGCCGTTGGTGTTCCTGCGGCTCCTCGGCCTGTGTCGCCTTGTCCCGCAATCCTCGCTCAGAACGCGTCAGATCGCTCTGCTGCGCGGTTATTCCGCGTCGCAGTTGCAGGAGTCGGCCCGGTTGTATGCGGAGACGCTCTTGGCGCGGGGACTGGTGAACGGCAGGATCCTCGCGGCAGTGCGGCGGGAAAAGGAACAGGGCCGGGAGATCGTCCTGGCGTCGGCTGCGATCGATCCGCCGGTCGCGGCGATCGCCGAGCGGCTGGGCGCACGGGATTTTGTCTCGTCGGAGCTGGAAATCGCGGACGGTCGCTGCACAGGGAAGCTGAAACGCGACCTGCTGGGCCGTAAACAAGCGGTTCTGGAGTGGCTCGCTGCGAGAGGCAATCTGAGCGAATCCTCGGTGTACTCGGACAATCCGGAGGACGCGCAGTTCATGGAGAGTTTCGCCAGGCGCTATGCGGTTCTCAACGCGAGAGCCGCCGAGAGAGGGTGGAGCGTCTGGGAGGGAGACTTCCAATCCTTCGCCAACTACGGCGCCGCGCGGAGCGAACGCGACGTCGGTTCGATCAATGGAAAGACGCACAGATGGATCTACATTCCGCTCGTATACTATATTCTCAGCCGGTTCCACCGAATCGGTCTGCTCAGCTTCTTATTGCGGGAAGTCGTGCCCGCTACGTTGGCCGGGTGCTTGTTTACGACTCTGGGTTTCTCCGCATTCCTCGTCATGCCTTTGTCTTTCCTCGTGTTCTACTGTGTCTATGAGATCGGCGGCCTCGCGAACGATCTGTTGGCGTGGAAAGAGACGTCCGGTCGAGGCACGTGCAGAATCTCCCCGGGCGTGCGCATCCATGTGCCGTTGTTTCTTACGATCCGAGTCGCGGCGGCTGCGATGATGCTGGCATGGCTGCCGATCGGCGTCCGTCCTCTATTGGTCTACGCCGGCCTGCTCTTGCTCTGCCTGGGGATCTACCTGGTTCACAGCGCGATCGCCGCATATGGGAGGATTGTCACCTTCTCGCTGCTGAAAGCGTGCAGGAGTTGCATCCCTCTAGTGGTCCTGGTTTCCTATGTTCCGCCGGCGACTCTGGCCTGGTTGTGCGCGATCTTTTTCTTGATCGACGCTCCTTGGAGAGTGTACATGTATTGCCGCCAAGGGGGACTTGTCCAAACGGAAGTCTCGATCTCTCGTGTGAGATGCGCTAATGTGCTGGTTCTGTGGGGACTCGGCGTTCTCCTCTATTGGATTGCCGGACTCCCCCACCTCCTGGCCTTGGCGTCGTACCATGTTGCGATCGAGTGTCTGTGGGGCATCTGCGCGATTCTCCCGGTGAAAATGACGGCGGGCAGGAGCTGTGCGAACCCATGTTCCTGATCGGTCTTGCGACGAATCCGTTGTTCCTCTTCGTGGCCGTTTGGAGCACGGTGGTGGCTCTCTACGCCGCCGGCGTGTCGGTTGACCTGTTTCCCTTTCCGCATCCGCTGACCATCCGTGTGTTGCTGCTCAATGGAATCGCCTTTCCGCTGGGATACCTGACGTGGATCCTGCTCAAGGGACTGACGCCGCAAGACGAGGATCGGCCCGCTTTCTTGAGCCGGCCGGCGACGCCGGAGAGAATTCAATGGGCTCTGGCGTTCACTCTCTTGGCGGGCGCGGCCGCCTCGGGGCTCATGCTGTACCGGGCGAGCCTCATCGCCGATCACTTCCGCATGACCGTGGCGGACCTGTTTGCGCGGCCGGCGCTGTTGCGCTTTGGACTGGTCATGTTCGTCGAGGCGTCCGTGTCGCACAGCAGTTGGATCGTGCAGATGATCTCGCTGACGAGCGCCCTGTTCGCCGTCGGATTCGTGTTGCTGGGCGTATTCCTGTACCTAGACAGGACGGTGAGGAAATACGCGTTTCTCTGTGTCTTCCTCCTCATGGGGCTGGCGATCTGCCTGATGAATCTGAGCCGCTACGACATGACCGTCTACGTTCTCTATGTGATCTTCTCCTACGGCGTGGTCTGTGTCTCCGCCGGCGAGAAGCGATTCCGCCGCGTGGTGAAGGACCTGCTGCTTCCGGTGCTCACCGTCGTCGTCATCTTCACCGTCGTCGAACTGCTGCTGCGGAAGCGCGGCACCTATGGCTGCACGACGACGGCGGGCGGCATCCTGTATTCCTTCTACTGGTACCTGGCGTCCCCGACGGCGGCGCTCAACGAGTTCCTGACCGATTTTCCCGGCGCCTTCGACCTGGGCCAGAACACGTTCCTGCCTTTCTGGAAGTGGCTGAACCGGTTCGGCCTGCTGCCCGCGCCTGAGGTGTCCGCCTACGGAGAATACGTGTTCATCCCCTATCCGGCGAACGTCTACACATACCTCCGTCCATTCTACGAGGACTTCGGCATTTGGGGCGTGGCGGTCCTGCCGTATCTTCTCGGCGGATTCCTGGCCGTGCTCAAAGGGCCCGCCGGTCGGCACGTTTCCTGTCTGTACTTGTACGTGACCCTGTTGGTTCCGATCCTGTTTTCATTTTTCAGCTACCCGCTTCTCTCGAGCCAGTTCTACATCCAGATTGCCTTTGCATTCCTGTTGTTCCGGTACGATCTGCGCGCGGTTCGCCGTGTGGATCCGGCGAACGTGGCGGCGGATGCGATATGGGCGGGGGCGTGAAACCGATGCGGGTGCTTTATTGCATTCTCGACAACCGATTCGGCGGCCCGCACCGGCTGGCCATGACGGTCGCCGGACGTCTGAGAGACCAGGGGGTGGAAACCCTGTTCCTGCTCGGCCAGAAGACCCGCGATCCGTGGCAGCCAGCTGGATTTCGGGTGTTCCTCTGCAAGCGCATCCAGTGTTTCACTCGCCGCCGCCCGGTGTGGAACCTGGCCGGATTCTGTATCGCTCTGCCCTGGAATCTAGTCAAGATTCGCCGCTTGATCGAAGCCAATGCCATCGATATCATCCATGTCGACGGAATTACGAACTTCGTGCCGGCGTTGGCTGCCCGTTTGGCCCGCAGGCCCATCATCTGGCACTACAACGACCACGTGCCGGATGTGCTGCGAGGAATTCTTCTTCGCCTGGTGAACGCACTTGCCTGCACGGTGGTTGTCCAGGGGCACAAACTGCGGGACGACCGTACAGGAGCTATTGCCGACCTCCACGCCAAGACCGTCGTGCTCCCTTCCGCCATCGCCCTGCGGGAATTCTGCCCGGAGAAATACGACGTCCAAACGAGGGCTCAGCTTCGGACGGACCTGGGGATCGGCCCGGACGGCCCGCTCATCGGTATGATCGGCAATATGAACCGGTTCAAAGGTCACACATGGTTCATCCGGGCGGCTCAGCGCATCAAAGAGCGGGTCGACAATGCCCGGTTTGTCATTGTCGGCAAGAGACTAGACACGGACCCGGGTTACTGGGATCGGCTCCAGCGGCTCACCGCCGAGTGCGGACTCGAGAAGGACGTGGTCTACACGGGCTTTCGCGACGATATCCCTTCCGTTCTGTCCGCATTGGATGTGTTCGTGCTCTCCTCGATCCTCGAATCCTGTCCCGTGGTCCTGCTGGAGGCCATGGCGATGAAGGTCCCGGTGGTGGCGACGAATGTGGGGGCGGTGGCCGAGATGGTCGCTCACGGACGGACCGGGTTCGTGGTGCCGCTCCGAGACCCCGAGGCCATCGCGGAGGCGGTGCTGGCGATCCTGGCCAAGCCCCGGGACGAGGTTCGGGACATGGTGGAGCAGGCCAGAAAAACAGTTGAGCGGGAGTTCTCAGTTGATACAATAGCCCAGCAGCAGTTGCAGCTATACGAACGTTCGCATGGGCTCGGTGCACGCCACGCCTGAAAGGTCTTCTTGCGCGATTCGTCGCGTGGGAGAACCTCCTGTCTTTTGTTCCGGCCACGGCGGGAGGGAAGAAGAGCTGAGGAGTTGCAGTGAGGATTCTATTGATCGATCCGCCTTTTTACCGGTTGATCGGATTCTACAACCGGTATTTCCCGCTCGGTTTGGTGACCGTCGGGACGGTGCTGAGGGACGCAGGGCACGAGGTGAGGGTCTACGACGCCGATTACAACGAGAATCCCACTGCCATGGATTACTGCCGGCTTCCGGAACGCTATCCGGCGTATCTGGCCAGTTTGCGCGATTCCGAGCATCCGGTCTGGCGGGAGGTCCGCCGGATAGTCGAGGAATCCCAGCCGGACATGGTCGGGATCTCGCTTTGGACCACGTACGTTGCGTCGGCTTTTCACGTCGCGGAGATCTGCAAGGCCGTCAATCCGGCCTGTCCCATCGTTGTCGGGGGACCCCATGCCACCGTCAAAGCCGATGAAACTCTCAGGATTTGTCCCGCGATCGACTACGTCATCCGCGGCGAAGGGGAAACGGCATCGCTTGAGCTCGTGACCCACCTAACGGGCGCCGGCCTGAAACGGGAGGCCATCGAGGGGTTGTCCTTCCGATCTGGCGGCGACATCGTGCACAATCCGTCGCGCAAATCCCTGAGAGGCCTCGATACAATCCCCATTCCGGACCGATCACTCCTGATCAACAGTCGAACGTATTCGTCGGAAGACATGGGATTGATCATGACCAGCCGGGGATGTCCCTTTTCGTGCTCGTTTTGCGCCACGGAGACCCGGCAGGTCCGATGTCGTTCCATCGAACGAGTCGTCTCGGAGATCAAGGCCGTGAAGGCGGCCTATGGAACGACGCAGTTCAGCTTCAAGGACGATTCCTTCACCGTCAACAAACGCAGAGTCGCCGACTTCTGCATCGCCTTGCGACGGGAGGGACTCCGCATCGGCTGGGAGTGCAATACCCGCGTGGATCTGGTGAGCGAGGAGTTGCTGGCTCAGATGAAGATCGCGGGCTGCAACAGCATCAAAGTCGGGATCGAGTCGGGCAGTGAAGCGGTGCTCGAGCGGATGAACAAGGGGATTTCCCTCGATCAGGCCCGGACGGCTGCCGCGTTGTTCCACAGGGTCGGCGTCCATTGGACGGGGTATTTCCTGATGGGGACCCCGGGAGAAACCGCGGAGGATGTTTACAGGACTCTCGATTTTATGTATGAAATCAAACCCGATTTCGCTTCGATCGGCGTGTATGAGCCGTTTCCGGGCACACCGATATTCCGCGAAGGGATCCGACGGGGCCTTGTGAAGCCCGACATGACGTTGGCTGATTTTGGCAGCATGCTGCCCAACCATTACTACAAGGTCGATTCCCGCCGGCAGGTGGAGACCATCGAGCCGGAGCCATATGCTCTCCTGGAGCAGGACATGAAGGAGAGGTTTCACAGATACAACAAGCAGTACAGACGGTTGCTGAACAGGGCTAGGTCGCGGGCGATGCAGTACGTCCGGTCGCCGCGAGTGCTCTACGGAGATTTCCAGAAGTATCTGAGCTGGCGATGACGACCGGCGCAGTTTGAATGAAGCCCGCCGTACGGTGTGTGCGACAGGGTCTTTTCGGAGGTATGCATGAAGGTCTTTATCAGTGGGGTTGCAGGATTCCTGGGCAGCCATCTGGCGGATGCCTTTCTGGCCGACGGCCATGAGGTCGTCGGCTGCGACAACCTCACGGGCGGTTATCTTGACAACGTCCCGCGGGACGTCGATTTTCACCAGTACGACTGCAACCACTTCGACTCGATGGTGAAGATCCTCGCGGGCTGCGACGTCGTGTACCATTGTGCCGCCGCGGCGTATGAAGGGCTGAGCGTCTTCAGCCCGTTCTTCGTGACCAGGAACATTGTGCAGGCTTCCGTCTCGATGATCACCGCCTCGATCGTCAACAACGTCCGGCGGTTTGTTCTATGCTCGAGCATGGCTCGCTACGGCCGGCAGGAGACAACGCCCTTTACGGAGGACATGACGCCCAAACCGCAGGATCCGTACGGCATCGGCAAGCTCGCCGCGGAGTCCTTCTTGAGGAATCTCGCGACAATCCACGGAATGGAGTATGTCATCGCGGTCCCGCACAACGTGATCGGCCCGCGTCAGAAGTATGACGACCCTTATCGCAACGTCGCCAGCATCATGGTCAACCTCATGCTCCAGGGCCGCCAGCCGATCATCTACGGAGACGGCAATCAAAAGCGGTGCTTCAGCTTTGTGCAGGACGATGTCGCGATCCTCAAAAAACTGGCGACGGACGAGCGGGTTTGCGGCGAGATCATCAACATCGGGCCGGACGACGAATTCGTCACCATCAACGGACTGGCTGCGATGATCGGAGAGATTGTGCAGTTCGACGTCAAACCGGTCTACATGAAGGACCGGCCCCAGGAGGTTCTCCTGGCCAACTGCTCTGCGGACAAGGCA
>CALMMH010000524.1 GCA_937868145.1 uncultured Phycisphaerales bacterium | reverse complement strand
GCGATCTGGGCGGGCTCCAGACCCGTGGCGACGGGCTTGCCGGAGGGGTCGGTCACGGCGATTTCGACAGTCGCCTGGGCGGGCTTGTCCTGGTGGTTCTCGATGGTCGACTGGACCCGCACGGCGGCCGACGCGTCGTCGACGCTCGGCGTGGTCACGAACGTGCCCCAGTGGGCGACATGCACCGCGTTGCAGATCGTCATGGTCACCTTGCGGTAGATCCCGGCGCCGGGATACCAGCGGGTGCCGTGGTTGCGGGTGTCTGCGTAGACCGCGACGACGTTCTTGCCGCCGAACTTGACGAACGGCGTGGCGTCGACGCGGAAGGACATGTAGCCGTAGTCCCACTGGCCGGCCAGTTGGCCGTTGACGTAGACCTTGGGGAAGGCCATGACGCCGTCGAAGTCGAAGTAGACGCGGGAGCCGGGGGCGGCCTTGTCCAGCGTGAAGGCCTTGCGATACCAACCTTCGCCGCGCCAGGGGAGCTTGCCGGCGTAGCCGTTTTCGCTCGGGTTGAACGGTCCGGCGATGGCCCAGTCGTGCGGGAGGCGGACCGCCTGCCAGGCGGAGTCGTCGAAGGCGGGGTTCTCGGCCCCGGCCTGGGCGCCCTTGGCGAACTTCCAGTCGGCGTTGAAGCTCGCGACGCGACGGCCCGCGAAGATCTCCGCCGCCTGCGCGGGCGCCGCCAGAACAAACATCCCGACCATGGTCGCTGTCATGATGGCTCTCGTTTGCCTGTCCATTCGGTTCTCCTCACTCGACGCGTTGCAGAAACCCGGCACGAAAAAAGGCCCTTCCTTGCGGGTATTGTACCGGGTCGGCACAATTCCGCAAGCAAGGGCCTCGGCAAGAGGTTCCAAGTGGGAAGTTTAACGTGTCAAGGGCTGCAACACCGCACGTCAAACTTCACACTTTCCACTTCACACCTTCTTAACTACTGTCCGCGAGGTTGTCCCGCCCGCTCGACCATCCGCTGCGTCATTTCGGAGTCGTATCCCATCGCGGTCATCTTCTCTTCGAACTGCTTCTGACGCTCGTCGATGAGTTTCTGGATCTTGGCGGCAGTCGCGGTGGCGTTTTCGCTCTTGGCGGAGGCCAGCAGATCGTTCAGCGGCTCCAGGGCCTGTCGGTGCTCCCTGGCCAATTGCATGCCGCCCTTGACGGTGTCCATCTGCTTGTTGATCTCGGCCATGATCTTGGTCTGCTCTTCCCGCCTTTTGGTCATTTCCTCCCGCATCTTGGTTCGTTCATCGTCGGTCATGTCCTGGAAATTCCGGCCTTGGGCTCCGGGCTGCTGCTCCATCATGGTCTTGAGCTTGCCCACCTGTTCCTGCAGTGCGGCGACAGCCTTCAACTGCGCCTCCCGCATTTGCTGAAACCGCGCGCGCCCGTCGGTTTGCCCGAATGCGGTCCACGCCACGGCCCCGACCAACAGAACGCACGAACCCACCATCAAACGCCTGTTCATTGTGCTGCCCTCCAAGAACGGATCCCTGACTGCCCATATTGATGAACTCCCACAGCGGAAGCTGCCATCCGACGCAGTCTTTCAGTAAGACGCCCTCGAACGGCGGGATATTGCAGCCTTTGTGCAATGGAAACCCGCTCGCGTCCGTCTTCTCCTTGTATCTTCTCGTCGATCGACGCATGAACTACAATAGGGTCGAGCCGTATAGCTCGTTGCCACACAGCCCGGCGGCTGCTTTCGTAGGACAAGGACCTCGTGCGAACAGGGAAAAGAATGGCTCGCTGGTTGTCATATGCATCCTGCGGGATGGTCGCGGCGGTCGTTTGGGCTTGCGGGACGCAGGTCGCGTCGGCCGGGGGGCTCGACGCCTGCCGGGAGCAGCTTCGCACGGGGCGATACGCGGAGTGTCTCGAAACCGCACGCCAGGCCATCAAGGAAGGCGCCTATCAGTCGGATTGGCGAGTCCTGGAACTCGAAGCGATGCTGACGCTGGGTCAATACAAGGAGGCCGCTGGATACGTGGAGACCGCTTTGCGGGAGTCCCGCGCGGACATCCGCCTGTTGCGGCTTGCCCATATCGCCTATCGTCACAACAACCAGGCCCGCGAAGCCGACACCATCCTGGCGACCATCGCCCGAATCGCGTCATATCGTCGGATCGAGTACATGGGCAGCCCGGAAGCGGTGGCCCTGGGCCAGTCGCTGCTCGAGCTCGGCGGCGAGCCCCGACTGGTGCTCGAGCACTTCTACACCTGGGCCATGAAAAACGACCCGAACTGCCGTGAGGCGTACCTGGCCGCCGGGGCGCTGGCTTTGACCAAACAGGATTTCGAGCTGGCCGCCGGCCAGTATCGCGAGGCCCTCAAGCGGTTCGGCAACGATCCCGACGCCCAGTTCGGGCTGGCGCAGGCCTTCTACCACAGCGACCGGAGCGAAATGATCGCGGCCCTGGACGCGGCATTCGTCGTGAACCCCAGGCACGCGCCGTCTCTGGTCCTGCTGGCTGAGCACCAGATCGACTGCGAGGACTTCGAGGGAGCGGGCAAGTCCCTCGATCGCGTCCTGGCCGTCAATCCGTGGCACCCTCAGGCGTGGGCGTATCGCACGGTCCTGGCTCATCTGAACAACGATCCCAACGCTGCCGCCGGCTGCCGGGCCAACGGCCTGAAGTTCTGGCCGACCAATCCCGAGGTGGACTACCTGATCGGCCGCAAGCTCTCGCAGAACTACCGGTTCACCGAAGGCGCGGCCTTCCAGCGTCAAGCGATCAAGGCAGGCCCCACTTACCAGCCCGCCCGCATCCAACTGGCCCAGGACCTGCTCCGACTCGGCGACGAGGGACAAGGCTGGGTCCTGGCCGACGAAGTGAACAAGAAAGACCCGTACAACGTCGAGGCCTACAACCTCATTCACCTTCGCGACACACTCACCGGGTTTCGAACGATCTCCGAGGGCGGGCTCACCCTGAAGATGGAGAGCCACGAGGCCGACGTCTATGGCGACCAGGTGATGGAGCTACTGAAGCAGGCCAAGGCCGAGCTGTGCGCAAAGTACGGCTTCGAGCCCAACAGCCCAATCACCGTCGAGCTGTTCCCCAATCAGCAGGACTTCGCGGTCCGCACGTTCGGCATG
>CALMMH010000523.1 GCA_937868145.1 uncultured Phycisphaerales bacterium | reverse complement strand
GCAGAGGTGGGGACGGTTCTCAACCCACGCGTCCTTTTCTGGCACTTTGGGTTTGCTCGCCGCCCGATCCGTGTCATAATGGCTCCCAGAGAGAAACGCTCGGACGAAGCTGTGCCGACCCCTGCAGTGTGCATCGGCCTGGCGGGCAGACGGGCGAAACGAGTCCGAGGACCGGACCGGATGAAGAGAAGAGCGGAGGAAGAAATGAGACATTGGATAACGGGGACAGAAACCGATTCTTTGCCCTTGACGCGACACGGAGGGATGCGGTAGACTGCTTGGCATGTCCAGAATGGCCAGAGCGATCGCGGTCGGATGTGCCCATCACATCACCCAACGCGGCAACAACCGCGAGGATGTCTTCTTTGTCGATCGGGACCGCGAGGTGTATCTGCAAATCCTCCGGGAGCAGGCGGGCAAATACGGGCTGGAGATCCTCGGTTACTGCCTGATGAGCAATCACGTGCATATCGTCGCGATCCCGCATGCGGAGGATTCGTTGGCCAAGGGGATCGGGCGGACGCATTTCTTCTACAGCCAGTACGTCAATCGCGTCCACAAGCGGTCCGGCCATCTGTGGCAGGGGCGGTTCTTTTCCTGCGCCCTCGACAATCGGCACCTGTGGCTGGCGATGAAGTACATCGAGTTCAATCCCGTGCGGGCGAGGCTGTGCCGGCGGGCGTGGCGGTACGCGTGGTCCAGCGCCGCGGCCCATACGGACGAGAAGGCCCAATCGGAGCTGCTGAACCTCAAATGGTGGTACAAGCAGTTCTCGGCGAAGGGCTGGCAAAAGGAGTTGTCCGAGGGCCTGACCGAGGCGGAAGCGGCCCGGATTCGCATGCGGACCCAGACGGGCAGGCCGCTGGGCAGCGATGGATTCGTCGGCAAACTGGAGACCCTCCTGGGCCGACGGGTTCGCCCGCTGCCGGTGGGCAGGCCGAGGAAGACTCCCACGAAGGCTGCCGGACGTGGGAGAGGCCCCAAAAAAAAGTAGGCGGCGGTTCCAGTTTCTCGTGAGGTTATGGCCCGCCGAGCTGCATTCGAAGCTTCTTTCATCGAAGACCGCACTCGGGCTCCCATCAATCGTGTTTCCGCCGGACGCAGTAGAACTTCAGGAACTCGCCGGGAGAGAGCATTTTGACTCCCTGGCGGAATTTCGGTGGAAAATGGACCCGATTGCCTGTGACCAGGCATTCGATGGCGACGGGCTTCTGCCTCTCGACGGTGAGTCCTCGCCGTTCCAGGGCGTCGGCCAGGCAAACCTCCTAGACGAACTCCAGGAGTCCCGGGCCCAGTCCTCGATGCAGGGCCATGATCTCTTCGACGACGAGGGTCCCGATCTCGTTCTCCGTCAGGCCGTACAACTCATACACCAGTCGGTCAATCTCTCGGTCTGTCGCCGCGCCTATAGTTGACGATAGGCGTCTCGCCTGTGCCGGACGTAATAGACGATCACCCGGCAGGCGGTCTTATCGACTGCATAGATGATCCGATAGTCGCCGACGCTTCATGGTTTCAAGACTGACCGCCCGCTCGTTCCGGCGCTCCGCAACCATCGCCAGATCGTGCAGATCCTCCATCAACTCCTGATATCGCTTGAGGGAAAGGATCACGGCGGTCTTCTTGCCGTCTGTGTCAACAACGTATTGCTCTTGAGCGCCCATGGCCCGCATACTCCTTTTTCGTTATTATGCTACTCTTACTACTATACCCTCGCGGCGCTGTGCGTCCACCCCCAATTTCAACCCCCTGCATCCAACCTGGCTCCACTACAGAGGCCATGGACGTTGCCTTCTGGCGCAGCCCCCATGGCGTCTATTGCGTGGCCCCTTCCACGATCCGGATCTCCTCCTCCGTCAGGCCGTACAACTCATACACCAGCCGGTCAATCTCCCGGTCCGTCGCCGCGATCTGACGCTCAATGACAGTACCGTCTGCGGGGGTTTTCGTAGCAGCCGCGTTTCTGTGCAACTGAAGCATGTACTCGATAAGTGTAACCATGCGATGGTGACGGGTCACATCACCTGTATCTGCAAAATCGATCAGGCGAAACGGTAGTTGTGATAAGAACTGTCTGTTGGCCGATCTCCATCCCCCGCGAAAGGGTGCGCTTACGAATGGAAAACACCATCGCAATAAGCTGGAATTGAGTAGGCCGAGCACATATGACAGTTGCTGTTGTTCGTAGGGTGGCTTCAATACTACACCGCCAACATCCACATTGTCAAGAAAATGATCGCCCTCCACATCGTGTGTTGCGCAAAGCTCGTCCACGAGCCGAGGAACACACAGCTTCTTGATGGCCTGGCGCGCCATGTTCTTCAAGTAGATGTATCCGTACCAGCGGGGACCTTTGGCTTTACCTTTTTCGCGGTTCTCCAAACGTTTCTTGTTCTCCAGCAGGTAGGCAGCGGTCTGAGGGTAGTCCTTTGAGATGGCAGCAAAATCGATCAACTCCGCTCTTCCCTCGTTGATCACATATGGAAAGAGAATGTACTGACGTTCAGGCAGATCGCAGTATCGTCTTACGTCCGTTCCGCTGATTAAGGGAAAGAACAACGCTTTCTCAAACGTCCATTCCTTGCCGAGAGACACAGATGCGAGAGTTATCGTGCGAGATGTCTCATTCACGCGGTTCATAATGAACACATCGTCGGCACTTGTCTGCAAGCCAACGAAGATATCCGTTACATCACCGATTTGTAACGGAATTGCAGCGAGGCGCCGGAATAATTGTGCTCCGCTACCGACCGAGAAGTTCCACTCGTCCGAGGTGATCTCACCGGTCGAGAAGCGACCGTCAGTCATCGCACCAGTTGTGTGCCATGCACTTATGTTATCAACTCTCACAAAGTGGCATTGCTTGACCGAGGTGTTCTCTAGGAATAGAAGGCACGTGTAGGTCGTAGCTCCATCGAAGACCTGGCAGTCTCCAAAGTGGACGATGTGTGAGAGGTGGCCTCCATCAGCAATCCACTGTCGCAGGGGTTCGCCGTATTGGGCGTTAAAGAACTTATGAGGCAAGATGTACCCTAACTTACCTCTGCTGTTCAAGAGATTCAGTGCCTGTTCGACAAAGACAACATAGATGTCGTAGTTGC
>CALMMH010000522.1 GCA_937868145.1 uncultured Phycisphaerales bacterium | reverse complement strand
TCGGGCGTTCCACGGCATAGGGGTTTGAGGCGTTCCGTTCGATGCGTGCATGCTCACCAAATTCTCCTCACAGGTTTCGTCCCTGGTAGTATAGCAAATCTCCGGCCTCGAATCGAGGCAATTCCCTACGTCCGGGATCGCGGATCGAGCGAGGATCGTGGCACGGTTTGCGATTGGACATGTCGCCGAGATCGTCGAGGCCGTGGACCGCACGCAATCGAGCCCGGCTGATCTTCGACGTCCTGACGACTCCCGTAGGGGCGACGCACGCGTCGCCCTCACACGGTTGCATTCAAAACGCCACCCTGCTATCCTCCCGGAAAGAGGGCGACGCATGCGTCGCCCCTACGATGCCGAGGCGGCATTGATGGCAACATCAACTTGACGGGATCCATCCATGCATGAACTGATTCAGCGAATTCGTGACTTCAACCGCGAGCGAGACTGGGAGCAGTTCCACTCGCCCAAGAACCTCGCGATGTGCTTGGCCGCCGAGGTCGGCGAGTTGCTCGAACAGTTTCAGTGGCTCACCGAGCAGCAGAGTCGGAACCTGCCGCCGGAACGCCGGGCCGCGGTGGATGAGGAGATCGGCGACGTCACCATTTGCCTTTTGAATCTGGCCGACAAGCTCGGCATCGACCCCCTCGACGCCGCCGGCCGCAAGCTCGAAAAGAACAAGCTCAAGTACCCGGTCCACAAGGCCAAAGGCCGGGCAGACAAGTACACGGAGTTGGGCTGAAAACGCGAGACGTCGAAGCCGAGCCGCTCCGGATACACGGACAGACACAGCCCCGCACAGATCGACACGAACAGTTCTCGTCCGTGCGTGTCCGTGGACGTCCGTGTGGGTCCGTGTCAATCCCTGCTGTGCTATTGCCTTTCCGTGGCCTGCCCGAGATATCTTCGAATCGCCTGTATCCGAATATCCGCGGTGGGGTGCGTGGAGAGGTACTCGCCGACGGTCAGCGGGTCGGGGGATTGGTGCAGGCGAGCCAGACGCGACAGGAGGCGGATCGCGCCCTGCGGGTCGTAACCGGCTGCAATCGCCAGGCGGACGCCGAGCGTGTCGGCCTCCAGCTCGTTGTCCCGGGAATAGGCGGTTTCGAGAAATCGGATGCCCACGTTCTTCAGCCACGCGCCCAGCGGACCCTGGATCGAGACGCTCCGGGAGGCGGCCGCTACCGCCGAGTTGGTCATGATCCGGTCGATGGCGTGGCCCTTCAGAACGTGGCCCATCTCGTGACCCAGGATGAAGGCGATCTCGTGCTCGTTCCAGTCGCACAGGTCGAGAATGGGCCGGCTGACGAAGATGAAGCCGCCGGGCAAGGCGAAAGCGTTCGGCTCGGCGCAGAGGAAGGCGTCGAAATGGAACGTACGGAGTTTTTCGGCCACGCGGGCGGCCAACCGACGACCGATCTGGTCGAGGGTCTCCCGAGTTCGCGGCTCGACGTCGATCTGGAGCTGCCGCCTGGCCTCCTGGGCCAGGTCCAGTCCCACGCCGTGCTCGAGATGGACCGTTTCCTCCGTGGTCCCGGTCGCGGACGCCCACATCCAACGGGCTTTGCGGACCTTGGGACCCATCTTGCGGCCCAGATGGTAGAA
>CALMMH010000521.1 GCA_937868145.1 uncultured Phycisphaerales bacterium | reverse complement strand
TGTCGATGTCTTTGGGTTTCATCTCCCGGGAGGCGGTGGCGATGTCGGTGTCCTGGTTGATCAGCGAGGCGATCCCCACGCCGGAGCCGCCGCCGGGGATGGCAACGAAGACGTGCGGATACTCCTTCATGAATTCCTCGGCCACCTCCTGCATGGCGTTGACGATCGTGTCGGAGCCCTTGGTCTGCACGAAGCCCTGCGGCTCGTTGGGATCGATAACCTCACCACAGCCGGCCAGAGAGACCGCAAGAAACAACAGCGATAGAGTAATCCGCGTTCTCAACCCCATACCTCAAGATTGTAATCATCCGACAGCGGGACGCAAGTCCTGCGTCTCCACGGGAAAAACCTGAATCCCCGAACTCGTGCGCGCCATTCCGGCATGCGGTTACACAGGCACATGAGTCTACCGACCAATTGTTAGCGAATGGTTAGCGTTGCGTTAGAACTCCATTAGGCCTGCGTTTGTGCCGTGCAAGGCCTGGATATTGTCGTCTGCGAGAGTCTGTGCCATGATTCCTACGCTTGCGACAAATCATCCCACTGAATGCCCAGCTTACGGGCGGCGTAGGCGAGTTCCTTGAGGTGGTCGCCGTAGGCCATCATCCAATGAGAATCGCGGACCTCGTTGAGGAGCTTTCGCCAGTTCCCCTGGATCTCGACGTCGTGCTGAGAGCGGCAGATCTCATAGGCGGGATTGCTCCGGACGATCCCGGTGAAGCCGAGCCAGCGGCCTGTGCTGTATTGGGGATCGATGAACGTGACCTGCCGACCGACAGGGATCTCGACCTTGGTGGCCGCTCCGAATTCGGATTCGTAATGCGTCATGATCCGGGCCGGTTCGTAGTGGACGCCGTCGAGCCGACGGGGGGCGCTGCAATGGGCGCAGGTGACCACCCCGCCGTGGGGGAAGGTCGAATTGTGCAGGAAGACCGGCTTGCCCGAAATGTGGTGCAGCAGGATCCCGGCCGGGATGATCACGAAGTCCGATTCGCAGAAGGCCATCAGCCCTTCGTCGTTGAGCAAGCCCAGAGTCAGACAGGGGGTCGTCTGCGAGATCGGCATGATCGTGCTCATGCAGTTGCGGATCGTGAAAGCAGAGGCGTTGTGCTCCCGCATCAGGTCCTTGAAGACGCCGTAGAGCATGAAGCCGTTGACCACGAACTGGTTTGTGGTGGCCAGAGTCGTGCCCGGCATCGCCAGATAGGCCTGAGTCCATCGTTCGGCGGCGGCCATCCTCTCCCGATCCTCCAGGGCGGCTTTGATCCGCGGCGCGACAGCCTCGTAGGAGACGTCGATGATCTGCATACCATACTTCTGGCGGGCGACGTCCGGCGCCTCGGGCGAGTACTTGCCCCAGGGGCCGCCCAGTGCGACGATCCGCGTCCCAAGGAAGTTCTTC
>CALMMH010000520.1 GCA_937868145.1 uncultured Phycisphaerales bacterium | reverse complement strand
GAAGGACACGGCCCAACCGGCAACGGGCAGAACGTCAACACAGTTCACGGCAGTTTGCTGAGGATCGATCCGTTGCCGCCGGAACTGACGCCGGGCAGCCGCGACGCCGCGAGCGTCAACGGAGCGTACCGGGTCCCGTGGGACAATCCCTTCGTGGGAATCGACGGCATCGACGAAATCTATGCCTACGGCTTCCGCAATCCGTACCGCTTTGGCTTCGACAAACTCAGCGGCATGCTGATCGTCGCGGACGTCGGCCAGAATCTGGTTGAAGAGATCGACATCGTTCGCAAAGGCGGCAATTACGGCTGGCGGGTCAAGGAAGGCGACTTCCAGTTCGATCCCGAGGGGGTTATGGTCGGTGTGCCGCTGGAGGATGAACGCTTCCAGGACCCGGTGGCTCAGTACGATCACGACGACGGCCTGTCGATCATCGGCGGCTATATGTATCACGGCCTCGCGATTTCGGAACTGCGGTCGCTGTACGTGTTCGCCGACTTCTCGCAGGGGTTTGAAATGCCCAACGGGCGGCTGTTCGTGGCCGACCTGTTCAGGGGAGAAATCCAGGAATTGCTCATCGGAGCCGACCAGCAGCCGCTGGATCTGTATGTCAAAGGGATGGGCCAGGACCACGATGGCGAAGTCTACATTCTGGCGAGCACCGCCCTCGGGCCCTACGGCGCGACCGGCGTTGTCCTCAAGATCGTCGGATTGCCCGCGATACCGTGATCCTCAGGAGAAGAAAAGGCACGATCCAACACCGGGCGACAGCGTCATGCATGAGCGCGTCGCTGTCGCCCGGCGAGTCATTTTACAACCATCAGATCTCGTGAGCGGATGCCTTCATCAGTGCCAGATAGTGCGAGGGATCGCCGGTCTTGAAGAGGAGCCGCCAGGCTTCCAGCGTCGATTCGCTGAAGACGTTGAGTTGCTTGAAGATGTGGTACGCGAAGTCCACCGGGGCCAGCCCGCCGGCCGTGATGACCAGCTTGTCCGTGACGGCAGGTTCGTCCTGGTATAGTGCGGCCCCGCGATAGCCTGTCCCCGTGAGGTATTCCCGCATGTTGCTCGTGTGACGTCGATTGTCGAGCAAGCCGGCTCTGGCGAGCGCCGCCGTAGCTCCGCAGATCGCGGCGACGGGAACCCCGACCTCCAGAAACGCCTTGGCCTTCTCGACGGCCTCGACGTTCTTGCCCTGATCCCAGGTGACGCCGCCCGGCAGGATGAGCATGGCGCTGTCCGTCGGTTCGAGCGCGTCGAGCGTCATGTCGGGCATGATGGTGATCCCGCCCATGGTCTTGATGGGTTGGAGGCTCACGCCGACGGTCTTGACGGCGTACCGCCCGGGCTGCAACTGGAACATGGGATTGTTGATCCCGGCCACCGCATAGCCCGGCTCCCAATCCGAAAGCGTGTCAAACACGAAAACGTGGACTGTCTCTTGGCGCATGCGTCTTCCGTTCCTCTCATCTCTTGGTTTTTGATTGTCCCTTGGTCCGATCGCCCAGGAGTTCCTTGGCCAGGCGGTCGGCGGTGTAGACCTTTCGGAGGGCTTCGAGGATTGCCGCGGAGTGGACCGAAACCGCGCGGGCCTGCTCTTCGGTGTAGATGAAGTCCAGGATCAGCGACTGGATGTTCCCGTCGAAAATGATGCCGACGAGCTGGCCGTTGCGGTTGACCACGGGACTGCCGGAGTTGCCGCCGATGATGTCGGCGGTCGAGACGAAGTTGAAGGGCGTGTCCAGGTCGAGCTTGCCCTTGCGTTTGAGCCATCGCTGGGGCAGCTCGAATGGGTACTGGTTGCCCTGTTCCGTGGCCCGCTCGTAGAGGCCTGCGAAGGTGGTGAACGGCGGGACCTGCTGGCCTGCCTCTTCAAAGCCTTTGACCAGCCCGAACGCCAGACGCAGCGTGAACGTGGCGTCGGGGTAGACGGCGGTGCCGTAGATCTTGAACCGGGCGTCCGCCAACTTCGCGTAGGCCTGCCGCATCGGCTCTTCGATCTGTTCCTCATAGACCTTGCGGACCTCTCGCGAAGGAGCGTCGACCAGCAGGGCCAACTGGATCATGGAGTCCTCCGATTTGCGAAGGGCCTCCGCCCCGGCCTGGGCCAACTCCTTGCGGGCCTCGACGCTCTTGAGCTTCGTGCCCTCGATCAGCCTGGCCGCCTGTTCCCGCGGGGAGCGGCCCGCCAGAACCTTCTGGACCAGCGGGTCGTTCATTCCCTTCATCTCCACCAGCATGGTCAGCGAGTCGGCCAGCGTTACGACCTCCATGTCCTCGTAGGTCGGGGCCTCGCTGAACAGCTCGAACTTCAGCGATTCGAGATTCGATTCGCGGTACTCGCGGAGCCGTTTGGCGTTGGGCACGGCGGACTCGTCCGCCAGGCGGACCAGGGTCCGGGCGATGTGGAACAGCTTGCTGTTGAAGGCGGCGGCGTTCTCCAGGAGGTCCTGGTCGTAGTAGATGCCGTCCCAGGTCTCCAGGGCTTTGGCCACTTCGGACCAGGGGTCGCCAATGGGCTCCTTGAACTTCCCCGGGTTCTCCTGGACGGCCTTGCGGAGCTTGTCCTCCTCGGCCTGCTTACGGCCCATGATTGACGGGTCCTGAAGTCCGGCGAGCATGCCCATTCGCGCCTTGCGGCTGTTCTGGATGCCGAACAGGTCGTCCTGGGCCCGACGGGCGTTCTCGCGGCTCTCGGCGCTGTAGGCGGTCAGGACCACCTCCCGACGAAAGAGCTTCCGCATGGCGTTCGGGAACGTCTTGTCGCGAAGGAATTCGATGTGCGTCATGGTGTCGAGGCGATCGGTCCGGCCGGGGTGGCCCGAGACGAAAACCAATTCGCCGTCGCCGGCGCCCTGGGGACTCCACTTGAGGTAGTGTTCGATCTTGGCGGGCTTGTCGTTCTCGTACACGCGGAAGAAGCAGATGTCCAGGTCGTAGCGGGGGAACTCGAAATTGTCCGGGTCGCCGCCGAAGAAGGCGATCGCCTTTTCCGGCGCGAAGACCAGCCGGACGTCGGTGTACTTCTTGAAGCGATAAAGGTGGTACAGCCCACCGTGATAGAGCGTGACCACGTCGCTGCGAAAGCCCGTGGCGTCGAGCGATTCCTTCTCGACGGTGTTCATCGCGGCCCGGCGGGCCTGATTTGCCTCGGCGCTGCTCATCCCGGGCGTCACCGCCGCGTTGATCTTCCCGGTCACGTCCTCGATGCTCTGCAGGACATTGAGCTCCAGGTCCATGCAGCGGACCTCTTCTTCAGGGGTCTTGGCGCAGAAACCCAGCTCGATCATGTCGCGTTCTTTCGTGCTGAGCTTCTGGAGGCAGTCGGCGCCGACGTGGTGATTGGTCATCACCAGGCCGTCGGCCGAGACGAAGGAACCCGAGCCGCCGCTGTTGAAGCGGACGCTGGACCGCTGGAGGTGCAGGTACCAGTCGTCGCCAGGGGCGAAGTCGTAGCGTTCCTTGAGCAGTTGTTTCGGCGGGTTGTTGAACAGCCACATCCCCTCGTCGGCCGAAGCCGCCAGGGGCGACAGACTCGTGATCGTGATCATCCCAATGACTCCATAGATCCAGTTGGTCAGGTGTTTCATGGCGACTGCTCCTTTCGCAATTCGGATAGAGCGATACTCTAACGGCAATCGCCCGCCGGCGGAATCATCAAAATCCCGAATTGTCGC
>CALMMH010000519.1 GCA_937868145.1 uncultured Phycisphaerales bacterium | reverse complement strand
CCTTCGCAGCATCCTCTGCGGCCGACGCAGGACACGCCCCTTGGGGGGTGCATGACCGTAGTTGTCCGAGCATCGTGGGCCGGTCGCGTTCGCGGCGTGCGTTTATCGCTTTGGGGGGTACCAGCGGAGAGAGGGGCAGGCCTGGCACGGAGCGCAGACCGGCCGTTGGCGACGGGAGTTTGTCGCGTTGGAGCCGCCAGCACAAGGGGTGCTCCGCACGCCCTCAAGCGAGATCTCGCTCGTATACCGTGCTGGAGGCCCAAAGCGGGAAACTCCGCAAGGGCAGGTCCGCTGCGGGCCTGTCGTTGTGTCCGCTCTGGCTTCACACTTGAAACTTGACACTTCCTACTCGTCAAGATAACGCCTTACGGCGTCACTACGAACACGAGCGGCATCATTCGTGTGCGGGCGGGAGCAGGTCCGGACGCCACATTCTGGTTCGTTCGAGGGACTGCTGGCGGCGCCAGGCGGCGATCTTGGCGTGGTCGCCGGAGAGGAGGATTTTGGGGACTCGCATGTCGCGGAAGACTTCCGGGCGGGTGTAATGCGGGTATTCGAGGAGGCCTTCGGCGAAGGATTCGTCCTGGGCGGACATCTCGTCGCCCAGGGCCCCGGGCAGGAGGCGCACGACCGCGTCGATCAGGACCATCGCGGCCAACTCGCCGCCGTTGAGGACGTAGTCGCCGATGGAGATCTGCTCGGCGTTGAGGCCCAGTCGAATTCGCTCATCGAAGCCTTCGTAGCGGCCGGCGATGAGGATCAGCCGGTCCTCGCGGGCCAGATCCTGGGCCTTGGCTTGGCGGAAGGGCTCTCCCTGCGGCGTCAGCATGATCACCCGGCCCCTCGTCGGAGCGAGCTTCTCGACGTGCTCGAAGCAATCGAAGAGGGGCACGGGCATCAGGACCATCCCGGCTCCGCCGCCGTAGGGCCGGTCGTCGACCTTGTGGTACTTGTCGGTCGTGAAGTCGCGGATGTTGGCCATCGCGATCGAGACGATCCCCTGATCCTGGGCGCGCTGCAGGATCGAGTGTTTCAGCGGAGACTCGAACATCTCCGGGAACAGCGTGAGGATGTCAATTCGCATTGGGCCCATGCCTTATGAAAACAAAACGTAGGAAGGAAGCTTTGTGCGGCCTTCCTTCCTACGTTCATTTCGCTGCGATCTTCGTGTTTCAGTGGCGTCCAACCGCACCCGATCAAGAAGCGGGCGTTTCCGGCGGGGCTGCCTTGGCTGCTTCCGCCGCGGCGGCTGCTGCGGCCTCTTCGGCTGCCTTTTTCTTCTCGGCCAGGACTCGTTCGGTCAGGGTGAACAGCTTGCCCTTTTTGTGCGCGAGCTTGCGGGCCTGGGCCTGACGTGCGATCTTCTCCTCCGCATATTTATGCTTGATGCCGTTGCGCACCAGGATCTCGGAAACCGTATCGCTGGGGACAGCACCCTGGCCAAGCCAGAACTCCACGCGGTCGCGATTGAGCACGATCTGCTTGGTGACGTCCTTCTCTAGCGGATCATAGTGCCCGAGCTTCTCGATGACTCGGCCGTCGCGAGGCGTGCGGGAATCGACCGCGTTGATTCGGAAGAACGGCCGATGCCTCCGGCCCATACGGGTGAGTCTCAGTTTTACTGCCATGTTTTCCCTTTCCTGTCGGAGTCCTGCAGAACCGGGCCCAACTCGCCCGTTCTTGCGGAACTCCACCTGTATAGAATAATTTTCGCGGTCCTACAATCGGATCACGAAACGCGTTTACAAACCAAGGCGTAGCCGTTCATGAAGATCGCCAGATTCGCCGGATCGACATGCGCGTCGATCGCGATTCTGTCGATCTGCTCGTCCGAGAGGCGGTCCGCGGTCTGCTTTTCGCCGGGCGTCATGATCGCCACGGCCCGTCGCAACTCGGACAACTCGTCGTACGTCGGCGCCACCAGCATGGCCAATTCGCTGGTTCCCTGCATGTCCTGGAACTGACCGCGAATCCGATTACCATACTGATCGTCGCAGAATCGAGCAACCTCTTGGAGGTACTGATCGATGGAAATTTTTACCCGTTCGTCAATTGCCATTATTTCTTCTTCTTGATCTTCCCGTGGCGTTTGATGACCCGCTTTCGCGTGGACCGCTGCTTGATCTTGCGGCCGTGCATCATGGCGTTGTTCATGGCTTCCATGTTGAAGCCGCCCGAGAGGAGGCCTTTGAGGCCGCCGAAGCTGCCGCCGCTGATGGCCTTCATCATGTCGCGGCTGCGTTTGAACGTCTTGACCAGGGTCGAGACGTCGTTGGACTCCATTCCGCAGCCCGCGGCGATCCGGCGGCGACGGGAGCCGTCGATCAGGTCCGGATCGCGACGCTCCGCGGTGGTCATCGAGTACACGATGGCTTCCATCTGCTTGAGCTCCTGGCCGTCCATGTCGATATCGGGGATCTGGCCGCCCAGGCCGGGAAGCATCTTGAGCATGTCCTTGATGCCGCCCATCTTTTTGACCGCCTGCATTTGCTTGAGGAAGTCGTCGAAGCCGAAGCTGCCCTTGGCCATCTTCTTCTGCATCTTCTCGGCTTCGTCTTTGTCGAACTGCTCCTGGGCCCTCTCCACCAGGGTGACGACGTCGCCCATGCCCAGAATCCGGGACGCCATGCGGTCCGGATGGAACTCCTCGAGCTTGTCGAGCTTTTCGCCGACGCCGAGGAACTTGATGGGCTTGCCGGTGACGTTCTTGACGCTCAGGGCCGCGCCGCCGCGTGCGTCGCCGTCGAGTTTCGTCAGGATGACGCCGTCGAGCTCCAGACGCTCGTTGAACTCCTTGGCCGAGTTGACGGCGTCCTGGCCGGTCATCGAGTCGCAGACCAGGTAGATCTGGTGCGGCGTGACCGCCTTGGCGACGTTGGCCACCTGGTTCATCATCTCTTCGTCGATATGGAGCCGGCCGGCGGTGTCGATCACGACCACGTCCCGACCGTTTTCCTTGGCATGCTTGACGCCGTCTCGGGCGACCTTGACCGCGTCCTTGGTGCTCTCATCCGTATAGACCGGGATGCTGAGCTGCTCGCCGAGAATGCGGAGCTGTTCGATGGCCGCAGGCCTCTGAAGGTCGTCGGCGACCAGCAGGGGGTTGCGGCCCTTGGAGACGAGGTATTTGCCGAGCTTGGCGGCAGTGGTGGTCTTGCCGCAGCCTTGCAGGCCCGCCAGCAGGATGATCGTCGGTCCGGGCGAGACGAAGTAGATCCGCGTGTCCACCGGCCCCATGAGCCGGACCAGCTCGTCGTGGACGATCTTGACCATCATCTGGCCGGGATGGAGGCTCTTGATGACCTCGGCGCCGATCGCCTTCTCGCGGACGTCCTTGGTGAACTGCTTGACAACGTTATAGTTCACGTCGGCTTCGAGCAGCGCCTTGCGGACGTCGTTCATGGCGTCGGAGACGTTGGCCTCGGTAATCCGCCCCCGGCCGGAGAGCGACCGGAAGACCGAACTGAATTTTTCCGTCAATGACTCGAACACAGGAAGCCTCTTGAGTTTCCTTCAGGTAATTGGGTGATCCGCCCGGATTATACGACGGCGCACCCGTAAACGGTTCATTATAGCGGAGGAAGGAGGTTTTGCAAGACCGAGTCCAAAGGAAACTTGCGAAGGGTGCATGACCGTTCTTGCGGTTCCGTCGACACACGGGTGTTCCGACGAATTCG
>CALMMH010000518.1 GCA_937868145.1 uncultured Phycisphaerales bacterium | reverse complement strand
CCGGGTGAAGGCCGAAATGTGCTCGTCCGACGACAACACCTTCGAGAGCGCCTTCGGCATCGCGCTTCCCAACAAGCTCCAGATCGGCTTCTTCGGCGTGTCGGGCCTGCCCAGTTTCCTGCCGTGGTGGGAGCTGCCCTGGGATTTCTGGGACCTGCTGGGCTCTCTGCCCATCCCGGAGGCGGGCGGCGTCAATATCCCGGCCATGCTCGAAAGCGCCAAAAACAATATCGGCGTCAATACCGGCTCGACCGAGCCGTTGCCGTTGGGAACCACGAAGTCCTACCACGATCAGCGGTCCCTCATCTCGTTCGACTTGACGGAGGTCGCGGAGAAGTACAAGGACGACCTGGCTCCGGAGATCTTCAACAAGCTCAGCGACCTGCTGGGGGCCGACGGGATGGACGACCTGTTGACGGTCGTGCAGTTCGCCAAGGGCTTCACGAGCGAAGAGCAGGCGGTCGAGTTCGTGACCGACCAGTGCGGCGGCGTGGTCGAGAAGCTGGCGGAGTACGCCAGCGTGGACCTGGAGGGCGATCCGTACTTCTCGGTGGAAGGCGTCCGCCTGCGGGTCCAGCTCCGATGTTTCATCCCGGGCGGCAAAGGCAGCGGCGTCTACACGCTCTACTTCACCTCGTCCGGCCAGGAGCAGACCCTCACCTTCCGCGACATCACGCCCTTCGTGAGCGACGGGGATGCGCTCCGGGTCGTTGTGGACGAAATGGCCTATGAGTTTCGTCTCCGGCAGGGTCTGACCGCGACGGTCAAGCTCTCCGTCGCGCCCATCGATCTGGACAACGTGGAGAAGGTGGTCTGCTACACCCAGGCGACGCGAAGCTACACCGAAAGCGACTTCAAGCTTCAGATCCCGCTGTCGAAGTCGGATGAGCTGATCCAGAGTCTCCGCGTCCATCCCGGCTACGTCTCGGCCTCGGTGAACTGGGCCAGCCCCAACGTGCCGCTTAAAGGAACGGTCCGAACGTACGACGGACAGACGCTGGTCAAGACGACCGTCGAGAGCGAGTTCAAGAACGCGCACAACGTGATCGTCACGGACCTGACGCCGAGCAGGAACTATCGGTTCGTGGTCGAGTGCCTGACTCCGACGGGACTGACCGTGCAGGGCGGCGAGAAGACCGCGACGACAGTGAGCGCCGCATCGACCCGCAAGGACCAGGCCGAAGTCGACATCCTCGACACGCACGGTCAATCGACCGGCATCTTCAAACTCACGAACGAGTCCGCGACGGCCGACTACACGCACATCGATTTCGCCTGGCAGACCAGCATGGCGGGCTCGACCATGGTCCTGATCTCGCCGTCGTCCGACCTGGCGGTCAACTACGTCGCCTGCGCCAAAAAGACCGACGGCAGCGTCTCGCAGGGCTGG
>CALMMH010000517.1 GCA_937868145.1 uncultured Phycisphaerales bacterium | reverse complement strand
AGCGGCTGTTCGAGAACATCCAGCATTTGGTGGAGACCCACAACGCCCGCAGATTCTTCATCGTCGACGACCTGTTCGGTCAGCAACGAGAGGACACGATCCGGCTGTGCGGGAAGCTCAAGGAGTATCAGGACACAATAGGCCTACCATTCTCCATCACCGTGCAAATCCGGCTCGACAAGGCCAACGATCCCGAGCTGCTCGCCGCGATGCGCCAGGCCGGCGTCCGGCATGTCGCCATCGGCTTCGAGTCCCCCATCGACGAGGAACTCAAGGCCATGAACAAGCACATCAGCTCCGAGAAGATGCTTTCCCTCGTGAAGGTGTTCCGCCGGAACGGATTCTGGGTGCACGGCATGTTCATTTTCGGCTACCCGGCCGCCTCGAACACGCAATTCACCATGCCGGTCAATGAGCGAGTGAAACGCTTCCGGCGATTCATCCGCAAATCCGGCATCGACAGCGTGCAGGTCCTGCTCCCGGTGCCGTTGCCGGGAACGGAGCTTCGCCGGCGTCTCGAAGAGCAAGGCCGAATCTATCCGCTCGAGGACGTCGGTTGGCAGTATTATGATGGGAATTTCCCCCTCTTCGAGCCCGATCCGCCGACGACCGCCGAGGAGTTGCAGCGAGCCGGCAAGCGAATCATGCGACGCGTCTACCGGTTCCGCTACGCGATCCTCGTCGCGGCCAGCATCCTGTCGTTTCCGGTGCTGGTCTTCTCGCTCCACCGTCTCAAAGCCGGTTGGAATCGGTGGTATCGGAAATGGGAAATCCGGTTGATCCGTTTCGGCGGCTGGATCACGTTACGCAAATGGACATCGGATTTTCGGAGAGGGGATTTTCTGCCGCGATTGCAGAAGGCCAAAATACGGCTGAACGCCACTCGCACCGGGCGGTAACACAGCCGTGTCGCCCAGGGGCATGTGCGCCCCAGCAGAGATAACGAACTCCAGGTAGTTGAGGTGCGACTGTGCGAATTCTGTTGGTTCAACCCGGCCTTCCGGAGGGCGTTGGATTCCGCTTGGTGGCTTCGCCGGAACCGCTGCATTTGGAGATGATCGCAGCGACGGTTCCCGAGCATGACGTCCGCATTCTCGACATGCGGCTGGACACCGAGTTGGAATCCGCTCTGCGGAAGTTCAAGCCGGACATGGTGGGGGTGACCTCCTTGACGCCGGAGGTGGCCTCCGCTCAGAACATCCTGGATCAGGTCAAAACCTTCTCGCCGGACATCTTCACCGTAGCCGGCGGCCATCACGCCACACTGCTGCCGCAGGATTTCTCCCTGCCTCAGGTGGATGCGATTGCCCTGGGCGAAGGCGAGACGATATTCCCGAAATTGGTTCGGGCCGCGGCCAATCGCCACGGCCTGTGTGACGTGCCCGGCATCGTCTGGCAGAATCGCGACGGCACGTTCATCCGAAACGAGCGGCCGAACGACCGGATCGACCTCGGCAAACTGGCGATGCCCCGTCGCGACCTGACGCAAGCTTATCGAGACGAATACTTTTTCCTCTTCGATCGTCCCGACACCTCCGTGGCCACATCCCGAGGCTGCCCATTCCACTGCGGATTCTGCAGCGTTCATGAGTTCCACCGCGGGTCCATCAACCAGATGCCGCCGGAGAGAGTCCTGGCGGAAGTGGCCGCCATTCCCACCGAACACATCACGTTCGTCGATGACAATTTCCTGATGAATCACACGAGGGAGACTGCGATCGCCGACCGGATCAAATCCGAAGGCATCCGGAAACGGTACTCCATGGAATGCCGCACGGATTCCATCGTCCGCCATCCCGAACTCGTGGCCCAGTGGGTGGATATCGGATTGTACGCAGTCCTCCTGGGGCTCGAGGGCGGCTCCGAGAAGATACTCAAGGGCATCAAGAAGTCCTGCACGATCGACACGAACAATCGGGCCATCCAGATTCTCCAGGACCAGGGGGTGATCATCTGGGGCGCGTTCATCGTGGATCCCGCGTGGACCGCGGACGACTTCAACCAGCTAAGCGATTATGTCCGACAGAAGCGGATCACGCACACCCAGTTCACCGTCCTCACTCCGTTGCCGGGGACACAGCTCTATCGCGAGCGCCGCGCCGAGCTGTTGACCGACGACTACTCCTGCTTCGACACCTTGCATGCGGTCGTGCCCACCCGCCTTCCACGAGAAGAGTTCTACCGGCACTTCGCCGACCTGTATCGTCAGACCGACATCGGGCCGTACTACGACCTAGTGCAGTCGGGAAAGATGACGATCGAGGATTGCCGACGCGGCAAACGGATGCTGGACGCCATGGCCGATTGGGAACGATACATCGAGAAAGATCCGATCCTCGGCCGCACCGACGCTCTGCCGCAGCGTCAAGACACCGCAAGAGCTACTGAGTCCTGGCGGTCTTGATGAAGATGACCCGGGGGTCGCCGGGGCCGTAGAAATCCGGAATACTGGCCGCCTGCTCGTAGCCCAGGGCTTCATAGAATCGTCGCGTCGGGGTGTAGGACTCCCGGCCGGAGGTTTCGACGACGAATAATCGACCGCCTCGGTCTCGAATCAGCTGCTCGGCATAGGCGGTCAACGCACGACCGACGCCGTGGCCCTGCCAGGCAGAGGATACGCCGATCCAATAGATGTCGTAGGTCCCGATCGTGCAGGGCGTCGGGCCGTAACAGATCCAGCCGACCGTCTCCCCATCGATCTCCGCTACGAAGGATTGGTAGTGTCCCTTCGGGCCCTCGGCCAGCGCCGAGTCCAGGACCTCGCGGGCGATGTCGATCTCGTCGGGCCGGAAGAAACCGGTTTCCGACAGGAACGACAGCACGACCTGGCGGTCTTCCGGCCGGCACCAGCGGATTTCCATCCCCGAAGACAAACGCCGCGCAACGGACGACACCCCTGCGGTCTTTTGTCCTCTGTCCTCCGTCCTCTGTCGTCTGGCGATTGCGTTGTCGAGGACCATTTCGACAAAGGCCGGATATGTGATCTCCGCGGCCTCCAACGCCGCGGCAAAGCCCGCGTCCGGCGAGATGTCCGGATTCGCGTTGACCTCCAGAACGTAGGGCCGATCGGCCTTGTCCAGGCGGAAATCCACGCGGCAGTATTCGAAGCAGTGCAGCGCCCGACAGGCCGCCACAGCCAACTCGCGAACCTGCTGGGTCAGCCGTTTGGACAGCGGCGCCGGGATGATCCGAGGCGTGTGATTGAATTCGAAGCTGTCCGCCAGCCACTTCGCTTCGTAGCCCACGATGCGAGGACGATCGTCCTCGAAGGCGCTGAAGTCGATCTCAGCCAGAGGCAACACCTCCCACTCGCCCTTGCGGTTGATTACGGAGATGTTCAGCTCCCGGCCTTCGATGTATTGCTCGATCAACGCCGGCTGGGACATCCGCTCGTGGATGCGCCGCACGGCCTCCTGAAGGGCCTTTCCGCGTTTTTGGATGATGCTGGTCTTGTCGATCCCCTCGCTGGCGTCGGTCTGCACCGGCTTGACGATGTACGGCCCCTCGAACAGGTCCTTCGCAGGGATCGATTGTCCCGGCCGAACGATCAAGCCCTTGGGCGTAGGCAGTCCCGCAGCCGCCAGAAGGGTCTTGCACTCCCACTTGTCGAGAGTCAGCAGCAGAGCCTGCGCATCGTTGCCCGTGCAGGCCTTGCCGAAGCTGGTGATGACGGTCGGGACCAGATTCTCCTGCCCCGAGTCCGACCAGAAACCCTCGACCAGATTGAAGACCACCGGCTCATCCGCCGCCGCGAGCACGGCGGGCAGATCCTCGAATTGGCGCACTCCGACCGCACGATGCTGCACGTTCAGCTTGTGCAGAGCCTGGCTGACGGCCTGGACTTCGACCAGAACTCCCGCCTCGCTTTCCACATAAGCCCCGCCGCGACTGGAAGGCTTCGGATCGTTATGCAGGATCAGGACGCTCGTTTTCCGGTGCGGCACAGTGCGGACTCCTGACGGGCAAGGGCGCTCTGAATGATGGTGCGGATCAGTTCCTCGTAACTCATGCCTTCCTGCGTCGCGATCATCGGAAGGTCCGAATGGCTCGGATGCAGCCCAGGCAGCGGGTTGATCTCGATGAACGCCGGACGGCCTTTGGCGTCGAGACGGATGTCGATTCGCCCGGTGTCGCGGCACTCGAGCACGCGGAAAGCTCCCAGGGCCAGGGCCTCCACCTGATCGCGGAGGTCGCCTTTGGGCATGGGGAAGTAGTCCACGCACTGCTCGCAGGTTTCCTTGACTTCATAGGAGTAGTCCTGGGCCGGGGCGTTCGGACGAATGGAGAACTCCATCGTTCCGACGACTCGGGCGTCCCGTCCGGTCCCCAGGATCGCAGTGGTAAACTCCCGGCCGGGCAGGTATTCCTCCACGAGCACCGGCTCGGAGAATCGCTCCAGCAGGCGGGCGCAGACCTTCTTGAGGGCGGCCGGCGAATCGACGCGGGAATCCTTGTCGACTCCTTTGCCTGTGCCTTCCGCCAACGGTTTGGCGAACAGCGGATACTCCAGCTTAAGCCCCTCGATATCGCCCAACGAGGTCACTACGGCAAAGCGAGGCGTGTACAGACCCGCGGACGCGACCACTCGCTTGGTCATGGCCTTATCCAAGGTCAACGCGCAGACGAGCGGATCGGAGAAAGTGTAGGGAATCCCGTACATCTCCAGCAGGCACGGCACCTGCGCCTCGCGGCTGCGGCCGTAGAGACCCTCGGCGATGTTGAACACGAAGTCCCACCGCTTGCCGGAGGCGAGTTGCCCGGCGAGGGCCATGCCGTTGCCGATGCGCTCGGTCGCATAGCCGAGAGACTGGAGGGTCCGCTCGATGGCGTTGATCGTCGCCGCCGAGTCGAATTCGGCTACCTGTTCCTCGGTGAAACCCTGGGCGAGATAATCGTCTCGGAGGTC
>CALMMH010000516.1 GCA_937868145.1 uncultured Phycisphaerales bacterium | reverse complement strand
CCCAGACGTCCGCGCCGATGCCGTTCATCAGAATGCTGCCGGAGGCGGTCTGCACGAACGACGGCGCGACGCCGCGATAGTACAGAGAAAGGTCCAGAGCTCCGTTGGCGGTCAGATTCTTCGGCGTCTCGAACGTGAACTCGGCCTCCGAGTAGTACGGCGAACCCGTGTTGTCGTATATCATCGGCATCGCCTGAGCGCCGCCGTGAACGAGGGTCTTCTCTGCGAACGGCGACTCGTCATAGCCGACCTGCGAGCCGCTGGCCTGCGTGGTGACGCCGTCCACCCAGGCGTTGTAGATGCGGTTGTCGTCATCGTTGTAGGACTCGAAATCATCGACGACGGCGTACTCCTCGGTCGTGAAGCTCCAGACGTCGCCTGCGTACGTGCCGGCGTCGCCCACTTCATCGACCCTCCAGTAATACGTCGTCGCGAAATCCAGCGAGGCGGGACTGAATCGAAAGTCAGTCGTTGTCTCGGCCGCGACCGTACCCTCGGCGACTGCGTTGCTGTCGGCGCCGAGGTACACTGTATGCGAAGCAGCCTCGCGGCCGGGTCGCCACGACAACTCCGCGTCAACGTCGACGCGCGCAGTCGCCACGGCGGGAACAGGCTCAAACGCCTTGACGGGCACGTAGAAGAACCGTACCTCGCTCAGGCCGGTCTGCGGCACCGCGCCACCCCAATTGCTGTCGATCGTCAGCTTGACGTACTTGGCCATCACTCCGCCGAAGGAGACGGCGGTGTTAGCCGTATAGGTCGGCGAACCGGTCGCCCTGGCGAATTCAGGTACTCCCTCCAGTGTCGTCCAAGTCTGGCCATCGGTGGAGTATTCGATAGTGACGTCCTTAGCGCCGAAGCCGAGGATGCTCTCGATCATCTGGTTGGAGTTCCACACCCACATTTCGTGCAACTTCTCGACGCTGGCGAACTCGTACTGGATCCAGTCGGGCTTGGCCATGCCGGTGGTCATCCACATCTGCTTGAGGTCGGTGGAATGCTCATCGGCGCCGCTGAGGCCCGAGCCATTGATCGTGTTCTCAGGCTCCATGCCCGCCTGCGAGTTGGAGGCAGTCGCCATCACGCCGATAAGCGGATAGGCATACGGCTCAACCGTGAATGACCAGATGTCGCCTGCATAGACGGTGTTGTCCGGGGCCGCGTTGACCTCGTCGACACGCCAGTAGTACGTCCGGCCGAACTCCAGGGCTCCGATATCCAGACTCGTGATGTCCCGGTCCAGGCCGTCGGCCACCAGAACCGAAGGATCCGCCGCATTGACGTCGTCCCACGAGAGACCGAGATAGACGTTGTGCGTGGCGGCGTATTCGCCGGGAGCCCAGGCCAGATCGGTCGCGTGGAGAACATCTTCTGCGCCGTCGGCCGGCGTCGGATTCGAGGCGATGCCGCCCTCGAGCATCGCCGCTTTGCTCTGTACCATGAGCTGCTGGATATCCGCCTGGGTCAGAGCGATGTTCCACACGCCGATCTCGTCGAGAACACCGTCCCAGGGGAAGTTCCTGGCGGAATCCAGATCGCCGACCCACAAGGGGGAGACACCGGTGCCCACCGCGGCGGCCGGATGGGTCGCGCTCGATTCCTGAACGCCGTTAACGTAGAGTTTGATCTTCTCGTTGGCAGCGCCCTGCGCGTCGAACACGAGGGCGATGTGATACCAGGTGTTGTCCGCGATGACCGTCTTGGACAGGCCGATGTTCGTGTTGTTGCCGTTGACGCGCCCGTTCACCAGCCGGCCCGTCCAGATGAACAGGTTGTACTGATCCGCGTTCAGATTCGCGACTCTCTTGGAAACGATGGACATCCCTTCATGGCTTGCCACATTTCGCGGAAGCATCCACGCTTCGATGGTCAGAGCGGACATCCCCTGCAACTTGTCGGCATGGGCGACCTGAATGCGGTTGGCGTTGCTTCCGTTGAACTCCAGGCCCCGCGTCCCAAGCTGCCCCTCGACGGAATTGAGCGAGCCCTGGACCGTCACCGCCGTCGGGTTGGCGGACGCATCGATGGGATTCTTGGCGTCCTCCAACGGCAGATAGAGCACGATTCCATCCGGATCGGGCCCTGCCGCTCGCAGCGTGACGCTCAACAGCAGCAACAGAATGAATCCGCACAATCCTCTTCCTGACGTCACGTTCGCGAAGCATCTGGACATGGCAATCCTCCTCTGAAAAGACCTGATCTGCGTCTGCCGGGGGCACCCTGCAACAACAGTCTCCACAAAGCCCCTGTATTCTACCACACGGCTGATCCGGCCGTGACAGAAATCAGGATTCGATCGCCAGGAAGACCACGGCGCCGCTCTATGCGACAAAAAAGACAGGGCCCGCGTTGTGTGACGCGGGCCCTTGAAAACCACTTCATCTGCAGAACGGGAGAGCCGTCCTTCCGGCGACATCACTGCCCGGCGGTGCGACCGTAACCGATGTCATCGATGAACACCGTGCCGGTTCCGCCCGCGGTCGTGGCGCCCTTGGTTCCGACGCCGAGGTAGAGCTTCGAGACCTTCGTCAGATTCACGCCGGTCAGACTGCTCATCGGGACCTTCCAGGCCGTCCAGTCCGCTGTAAGCGCCGCCGTAACACTGGTCGCTTTGGCGGTCTTGCCGTTGCTGTCCTCGACGATCAGATACATATCCTGGGCACTATTGTACTGCGAGCTGTTGACCACAGCGCCCTGCCAGGAACCTGTGACGGCGCCCGTCGCGGAGATGTTGTCGAACTCGTAGGTCCGATCCACGCCGGCCTCGTGCGAAGTCACGCCCAGACCAATCAGCACGGGATCTTCCATCGCGATGTCCGCCGTCCCCACCTGGGTCCAGGTCTTGCCGTCAGGCGAGGTCGAGCCCTTGATCGTACTACCGATCCGCTCGACCTTGACCCAGCATGGAGGCGTGACGACCGCCGTGCTGTCGCTGGTGGCCGAGGTGCCGCCGGTGCTGGCCCGGTACTGGAAACTGGCGCCGTTTACACCCGGGGTTGTGATGGCCATCATGCCATGGACCGAGCCGCCGTTGACGGTGTTGCGAATCATCACGCCGCCCTTGGCCCAGGTGTTCGAACCGGTGCCGGTGCTGGTGACGCGGGCAATGATCGTGCCGTCGCCGTTGAGCGTCTTGTAGGCGTAGGTGAACTGATCGGAGGCGTCCCAGATGTCCGCGCCGGCGCCGGTCAGGCTCATCTTGCCGCTTGTCTCGGTGACCGAGACGCTGCTCAGAGCCGGATAGCCGCGAGTCCAGACGCACAGTTCCGTCGCGCCGTTGCCGGTCCAGTTCTGGACCGTTTCGAATTCGTGCTCGGCCTCGCTGTAGTAGGGGGACGCCGTGTTGTCATACGCCAGCGGCATGGACTGCCGGCCGCTGTGAACGATGCTCTGCTCGGCAAACGGGGCATCGATGTAGCCGACGGTCGAGCCGCTGCTCTGGGTGGCGTATCCATCGATCCATGCATTGTAAATCCGGTTGTCGTCGTCGTTATAGCTCTCGAAGCCTTCGATGGCCGCAAACTCCTCGGACGTGAAGTTCCAGACGTCGCCCTCATACGTGCCGCCCTCGCCGACCTCGTCCACTCTCCAATAGTAGGTGACGCCGAACTCCATGGAGGCCGGAGCGAAGCGATGGTCGGTTACGGTGCTGGCCGGGGCTGTGCCCTGGGCGACCGCCTCGCTGTCGGAGCCGAAGTACACGGTGTGCGAGGCCGCTTCACGGCCGGGCCGCCAGTTCAACGTGGCATCAAGGCCGATGTCGGTCGCGTCGTCCGCCGGCTCCGGCTCGCGGGCTTGCGCCGGAACATAGAAGAATCGGACTTCCGCCAGACCGGTCTGGGCCAGACCACCCCAGTTGGCTTCGATCGTCAGCTTGACGTACTGGGCCATGACCCCGCCGAAATCAACGGTGGTGTTGGCGGTGTAGGTCGCCGAACCGCTGGCGCGGGCGAACTCGGGCACGCCTTCCAGCGTCTCCCAGGTCTGACCGTCGACGGAGTACTCGATCGTGACGGTCTTGGCCCCAAAGCCGATGAACGCTTCGATCAACTGGTTGGAGTTCCAAACCCACAGCTCGTCGAGCTTGTAGACCTTGTCGAACTGGTACTGAATCCAGTTCGGCTGCACCCCCGTGCTCATCCACATCTGGGTGGACTCGGTGGAGTGCTGGTCGTTGGCGTTCAGACCGGCGCCGTTGACGGTGTTCTGGGCCACCATGCCCGCCTGCTCGCTGGAGGCGGTGGCCGTCACCGACGCGATCGGATAGGCGTACGGCTCGACGGTGAAGGACCAGATCTGGCCCGGGAAGATCGTATTGTCGGGGGCTCCGTTGACTTCATCGATCCGCCAGTAGTAGGTCTGGCCGTATTCGAGCAGATCGCTCGGCGTGAAGGCGGCGTCGGGCTGCCCCTGGCTGACCAGAACGCCCTTCGGCTCCGCCCTGCTGGCGCTGTTGACGTCGGCGAACGCCGTCCCAAAGTACACATCGTGACCGACCGCAAGCTCGCCCGCCATCCAACTGACCGCGGTGTCCCGCGGGATGTCCGTGGCGCCGTCGCCGGGCATAGGCGCTCCGGCCGTGGTGAAGATCTCATAGTACTCGGCAACCGCCATCAACTGCGGAATGTTGACCGGCGCGCCCGAGTGGTCGTCGATGCGGACGAACCCTCGGAAGGTGTCGCCCGGCAGGTAGTGCTTGACCCACCCGGCGGCATTGCCGTTGTTGTCCGTCGCCAGAACCGTGAGATTGGAGGTAACCGTGGGAGACGTCGGCCGCATTGAATTCCAGGGCGTGGTCAATCCCCACCGATACCCGGTCTCCGTGATCGTCACCTGCTGGTTGCCGTCGTTCGGTCCGGTGGAGGCGTCGAACCCGAGCACCTGAACGGCGCCGTTGCCCCCCG
>CALMMH010000515.1 GCA_937868145.1 uncultured Phycisphaerales bacterium | reverse complement strand
CAAGCCAATATGGTGTGTATGAACTCGCACATGCAGGGATTGCACGGATGAGGTTCTACAATGATGGGGATGGCCTGCTCTCTGATAACCTGACGTTCAACGTGCCTCAAGCGACTATTCCTGTTCCCGGGGCGCTGCTGTTGTGCGCCGTGGGCGCGGGCGTCGCTGATTGGCTTCGCAGACGCAGAGTGTTATGATTCTGCTGATCCGGTATCGGCACTGAAGTATAAGCCGTACGTCTGGTCACGACATCATGATGTGAGCGGGGACGCTCCCCCTGTGCTGAGTTTTTTGCCGAGAGACGTAATGCTGGGCTTCTGTAGTGCAGAGTCCATCTGTGGATGACCTCCCCGTTGTGTGCATAGTCGGTGATTCGTGAATTGTCGGCACACCATTCCTGGGGAGCATCGCGGTTGCCTCAATGGGCTGAAACACCATGGCTGGCAGGCTGCCAACGGCGAACCCAGTGGCAAGCAGCCACGCTTGATTCCCTATAAGGAACACGGACCATTGAAGCGGTTGCTTCCGCGGAGTTCCCGTCGCTCATGACCCGGCTCAACGACACGAACCAAGTCGCCTGCACGAGCTTCGACCGCAGTCTCTGGGAGGCGTAGCGGGCTCCCTTGTTTCATGGACGCTCGGTCGCGATACCCTGCCTCTGGGACCGCGTGGGTGGAGGGGTACCTTTGGACAGGTACGTGCCCAATGTTGCTCATATCCTCGTTGAGGACCTGAATAACGCCGACGTTGTGGGTAGGGTTATCTTGAAGGACCAACAGCCGCAGGCGGTTTTGTTGGAGCCGATTCCTGAACGGTGGCCAGGCGATAGGGAGATATCGATTGTGAGAATGGGACGGCGGTTCATTGCTCTGGGATGCATGGTAGTTCTGACTGCGGGCGGGGTGGTGATCTGGTGCCTCCGTCACCCGAAACCACTGTACCGAGTGACATCTCTGCTGTCGATGGGCGGAGATGCGATGGGGGCGCATGCGGTCAACGATCGCGGGCAGGTCGTCGGGACCGCCCAGACGGCGGATGGCCAGTGGCATTTCTTCTTTTGGGATCCGCAAGGCGGCATGCAGGACCTGGGAGTGACGGGAGGGGGGCGTTTCGACATCAACAACACCTGCCAGATCGCAGGGTCGATGATCGACCCCAACGGCAACGAGCAAGCGTTTCTGTGGGAGTGCGACAAAGGTCGAACGCTCCTGGGGACTCTCGGCGGCAAGACCAGCCACGCCATGGGCATCAACAGCCGGGGACAGGTCGTTGGGAACTCCGAGCTGCTCGACGGCTCCTGGCACGCCTTTCTGTGGGACAGAGCCCACGGCATGCGGGACCTCGGCACCCTGGGAGGAGCGAACAGCCAAGGCCGTTGTATCAACGACGCCGGAGTGGTCTTCGGCCTGTCGCAAACGCCCACAAAGGAGTACCAGCCTTTCATCTGGGACCCCAACAACGGCATGGTCGCCATCGATCCGTCGCTCGCCATTTCCACCTTGAACAGCATCAACAATGGTTCTTGCGTTGTCGGTCCGATGCGCTCGCCGTGGCAGAGTGCTCATATGGCCGTCTGGCGCAAAGGGGCCGGTCCGAAGGAGCTTTTTCCGCTCCCGCTGGGCGGGCAAACTCTCGGACTGCCTCTGATCAACGACGCGAATCAGATCGTTTTCGATGAAATGGACCACAAGAAGCCCTGGTGGCTGCCCGAGAAGCTCTTCCACCCTCGGTCTCGGCATTATCTGTGGGACCCCAATTGCGGAGTGGTTCGCCTGGATCGCTACGTGCCCAGTCGGCGGAAGGAGATCCTCTTCCTGACGGACATCAACAACAACGGTTGTATCGTCGGCGTCCTGTATCGCGAGCCGAAGCCCCCTGAGCCCCCTCGCGCCCGAGCGGTCGTACTGGAGCTGGTTCCCGAACAGTGGGGCAGGTGACGGGGAGACGCTGATCTCGACAAAGAAGCGTTCTCCCGCCACCTGGGTTCATGACCGTTTCTGCGACGGGACCGCTCGGACGGGATTGCGGAGCGAAGGAAGGGACGGACGGCTCCGGAGTCCGCCGCCTGGATAGGAAGCGCCGCTGCGCGACGGGGCGGCGAGGATTTTTCGCTTTCGGCCAGCAGTATGGAAACGATGCTGCGCATCGCCTCTCGCACGTCTTGGGCCCTGGCTTCACGTGTCGCCATTGTCCGATCAGACGCCCGCACAAAGACGGTCCTGTGGTTCCCCCGCGGACCCTGACGCCGGGCAGCCTCTCGTTGCCGAGGGACGGTCCACGCCCTGCGCCAGGCCTGCTCTCCCTCTCCCCGCTGGTATTCACAAAGCGCCAAACGCGCACCGCGAGTGCGAGCGGCCTGTAGTGCTTGTGCAAGAACGGTCATGCAGTGCGCCGGCTGTGCTCGGGGGAATTCGTTTGGGGTTTGCACGGGGGACGTGCTACACTTTCCTCTATCCCGCATTCACGGGAACCAAGAAGAACCACGTGATTTCGAGGGTTGATTATGGGCAGCAACACGGTCGGGACATCGAGACGGAACTTCCTCAAGTCGGCAACGGGCGCTGCGGCTGCGTTCACCATTGTGCCGCGTCACGTGTTGGGGCAGGGGCAGACGCCTCCGAGCGAAAAACTGAACGTCGCCGCCATTGGTGCTGGGGGCCAGGCCGCAGGCGATATCAACGATGTGGCTCGCGACAGCGGCACGCGGATCGTCGCTCTCTGCGACGCGGACCTGCGGACGGACCGTCGCAACGCGCCGATCTTCTCGAAGTTTCCTGAGGCCAAGGTGTATCAGGATTTCCGCAAGATGCTTGACGAAATGGACAAGCAGATCGACGCGGTGATCGTCGGCACGCCGGACCACACGCACGCGGTCGCGGCGATGGCCGCCATGAAGCGGCGCAAGCACGTCTATTGCGAGAAGCCCATGGCGCATTCCGTCGCCGAGGTCCGGGCCCTGATGAAGGCCGCCCAGGAATACAAGGTGGTGACCCAACTCGGAAATCAGGGGCACTCCTTCGACACGATTCGCACGTTCTGCGAATGGATTTGGGACGGGGCCATCGGCAACGTTCACACGATCCATTGCGGCTGCGCCGGCGTGAATTCCGCTCTCGACAGGCTGCCGCGGCTGAGCGAGAAGGAAGACGTTCCGGCGGGTCTCGATTGGGACCTCTGGCTCGGGCCCGCCCAGGAGCGGCCGTATCATTCGTTCTATCTGCCCGGGTTGTGGCGCGCCTGGACGCCGTTCGGCAACGGCACGATCGGCGACTGGGTCTGCCACGTCGTGGACCCCGTCTTCTGGGCCCTCGACCTTGGCGCTCCGACGACCATCGTTGCTCAGGCCAAGGACTACGATCCCAAGACGCAGGGCGACACGTTCCCGATGGGCGACATCATCACCTTCGAGTTTCCGGCCAAGGGCGGTCGAGGCCCGATCACCCTGCTCTGGCACAGCGGCACTGAAAAAATCCCGCGGGCCAAAGAACTGGAGACCGAGCGCAACAGCGTGGACACCGGCGCCTATGTCTACGGCGACAAGGGCGTCATCATGTATGGCTCCCACGGGGCCAATCCCGTTCGGATCATTCCCGAGACGGCCATGAAGGCGTACAAACTGCCTGAGCAGAAGATCCCGCGGGTCAAAGGCGGACATCAGCAGGACTGGTTGCGGGCCATTCGAGAGGGCGGAAAGGCCGGGTCGGACTTCTCTTACGGCGGTCCGTTGACGGAGTTGGCCATGCTGGGCATCATCGCCTTGAAGATGTTGGGCACGAAGCTTCAGTGGGACGCTGTGGCCATGCGGTTCACCAACTGCGACGAGGCGAATCAGTACATCAATCCGTCGTATCGCGCGGGGTGGAGCCTGTAGCTCATTGTTGATCTGCGATTGATGATTGGTGATTGAAAACACAGGGCACGTGCACCTTATCCGGCACAGCGATGCACGTGCCCTTTCTCTGTGGGCTCTTCAGCCCGGTGAACTCAATAGGTTAGTCGTACGCCGGTCGAGAAAGTTTCACAGAAGGTGGAAATGAAAAAGGCTGCGGTCGATGGGACCGCAGCCTTCTTTGGATTGTGGTGGCGTTCGGTTACTTCTTCTCGTCCTGTTTCTTCGTGCCGCCGAGCAGACCGCCGAGACCCTCGACGATGTCCTTGCCGGAGCCCTGGAGCTTGTCCTTCAACTCGGTGGGGACTTTGTCGCCCAGCTTGCCGCCGAGCTGCTCCTGGAGCTGCTTGTCGATCTCCTGCGTGAGCTTCTCTTTGCCGGCCTTGACCAAAGCGTCCTGGAACTCCTTGGTCAATCCCTTCGTGTCGAAGACCAGCCGGGGCGACGTCGTCGGGCCCACGACTCGGATTGTCGTCTTGAGCTCTTTGAGGACCTCCATCACCTGGTTGGTCTGTTCGGCCCCGAGGCCCAGCACGCCCTTGCCGACTGCGGTGGCCTTGAGGTCCTTGATTCCCAGGTCGATGGTGAGGTTCACCTGGTCCTTGTTCAGGGTGCCGCCGAAGGTACCGCCGGCGAGGCCCGATTGGAACTGGAGCCCGGTTCCCTCTGAGAACTCCGACTGCAGCTTGCTCAGGTCGAAGCCCTCGAAGGTACCCGTCACTTCCGGATTGTCGCTCTTGGAGTAGTCCATCCCGAGCTTCAGCAGGGCGGGGGTCACGTACGACTGGATCAGCATCGTGATCGGCTTGTCCGCGGCCGCAGGAGCATCGCTGATGTTGGTTACTTCCACCTTGCTGTTGCCGAACAGGGTCGATGGGATCTCAATCTTGTCCGCCAGGATCTGCTTGGCCAGCATCTTATACGACGGCGGGACCGGCGCCTTGGCCAGGAGGTAATCCAGATACTTGTGCGGCGGCTCCTCGGCCTCGGTCGTCGTCTCATTGCTGTCGGGC
>CALMMH010000514.1 GCA_937868145.1 uncultured Phycisphaerales bacterium | reverse complement strand
CGTTGTCCAGACAGTACATCGCCTCCAGTTCGCTCCGCTTGGCCTGCAATGCCGGAAGAATGTCGCGGCGGAACAGGCTGTAGGGGTCCGTGCCGTCAAAGAGGTTCTCGGCCAGAAACGAGACATCGAAAAAACTCCTCTGCGGGTCGCGACGGGAAACACTCATGGGGCCTCCAGGACAGTCCATTGTCTTACCCCAAGAGTCTATACGATCCCGCTATACACGACAAGTACAATCCGCAACAAAGCCCGGAGTTTTTCAGCGGAATCCGTTTAAGCTTTTGCGCAGAAGTGATCTGGGAAGTAGAGTGCGTATGAGGCTGTGAGCGATTGCAGAGGAATGGTGACATTGTGGGTGTGCCGTGTCGGGCGAGGTGCGTCGCGGGGTCGCCCTACGCTGAAGGTCTGCGCAGGAACGGCAGTGGGACAGATGGGATGAAAACTCGCGGGATGATGCTCTTGAGAAGGATCGTTTCGATCTGTCTGCTGGTCGCTCTGACAGCCGGGGCGGTGACTGTGACCCGGCGGCTGGGGTCGCGGCCGGAGCTTGTCGCGAGCTGTCGGGTGTCCGCGTTATTCCGTTGAGTCTTGTGACTCTTTCGGGTATCCTCAGAGGCGAGTGGAATAATCGATTTTCAGGATGTGAGGTTGGAGAAATCGTGCGGGAGGCGGGCGCGAGACGTCCCTGTCTTCCGCGGTGCTGTCGGGAGAAGAACTCGTCTTCCAAGGCAAAGGCCGGTGGCCGGCGTCATACTCTTTATCAGCGGAGGAAGTCTCATGCGGGAGTTGTCTCGGGTTGTCGTGATCGTGGCGGTGGTTTACGCACTGGGCCATGCGGGGCTCGTTGAAGCGGATGAAGTCCCGGTCATTTCCGCGATTGGCGACAAGTGGGCGAAAGTGAATGAGTCCTTCACATGCTCTGTGCAGGCTACGGGAGATCCGGTGCCCGTCTACTCGCTGACTAATGCCCCCGATGGGATGGCGATTGATGCGACGACAGGAGTGATCACGTGGACACCGGGGGAAGACCAGACGGGGAAGTGGCCGGTGTCCATCAAGGCTGCTAATTCTGCGGGGTCTGATGAGAGGACCTTTTACGTTCAGGTTCCCATCCCGCCGCACATAGCCCCCATCCCGGACCAAGCCGCAGTGGTGAACCAAAGATGGAAATACAGTATGCAGGTGACAGGGGGCGGCAATCCAGCTCCGACCGTCTCTCTGACGGTCCGCCCAAGCGGAATGACTGCGAACGGCACTTTCCTCAGTTGGACGCCAACCGTGCTACAGGTCGGCACGCACGACGTGACTGTGACGGCGACCAGTCCGAGCGGCTCTGATAGCGAGAGTTTTCAGATCACGGTGGCAGATGACGGCCAACCTCGCGAGTATACGCTCAGGGCCGATTGCGGGTCGGTTACGGGGTCGGGCTGGGTGACCTTGCCTGGCGAGGGCTTCTTCACGTACCCGGAAGGCACCGTCGTTCCAATCGTGGCGACGGCCAACGAGGGCTACCATTTCCTTGTCTGGATAGGGTCTGCGGTTGATGCGGGGAAGGTGGACAATCCGTGGGTGGCCTCGACCACCGTGGCGATGTATGCGGATTGCGATGTGGAGGCGCTTTTCGAGGCGGATGCCGAGGACTACTGCAAGCTTACAATCTGGGCCACAGTCGGAGGGCGAATAATCAAACCGGGTATGGAGAGTCACCCGAAATATGCCCGAGATTCCATAGCCACCGTCATTGCTGCCGCGGATCCCGGCTACTACTTCGCCGGTTGGACAGGGACGGCGGTCGAGGCCGGCAGCGTGACCGATGTCACGGCCAGCGAGACAACCGTTCTGATGAAGGAGGACTACTCCCTCGCAGCGACGTTCACAGCCATTGGATCGGTGGCACGTCACACTCTGACTCTATCGTCGGGCGAAGGGGGATCTGTGGCGAATCCCGGCGAAGGAGCGTTCGAGTTTGATGAGAGTACTATAGTCTTTGTCGGCGCTCTGGCGGACAGCGGCTACCGATTCTTGAACTGGACGGGCACGGCTGTGGATGCCGACGTCGTGGAGGACTCTGCATCGGCCAACACGAAAGTCACCGTGAATGCGGATTGCACGCTCACGGCGAACTTTATCGCCGGGCCTGCCGTTCAGCATACGCTCACCGTTTCATCGGGCAAGGGGGGATCTGTTGTAGATCCGGGGGAAGGTGCATTTCAGTTCGATGAGAACGCCAGGGTTTCCGTCAGCGCCTTGGCGGACCGCGGTTACCGGTTTACCGGCTGGAGCGGCACGGCGGTTGATGCGGGAAAAGTCGCGAACTCCACTTCGTTGAGCACGACCGTCTCGATGTCGGCGGATTTCACCCTCGTGGCGAATTTTACCGTTGTGACGGGCCCCGTCGTCAAGCGTCAACTGACGATCACGCACACGACCGGCGGCAGCGTGCCGAGGCCGGGAACGGGGGTGAACATCTTTGATGATGATCAGGTGGTTGCGATCGTGGCGAAACCGGATGTCGCGTACGATTTTGTGAAGTGGACGGGCACCGCGGTCGACGCCGGGAAGGTGGCCGATCCTACCGCCGCGAGCACGACTGTGACGATGGATAGCAACTACAACCTCTGTGCACATTTCGCGAAGGCCGACCCCAGCAAGGTCTCTGTGCAGGTCTTGGCCCCGAACGGCGGCGAGAGCCTGGCCTCCGGCAGGACCGTCTCCATCCGGTGGAAGGCCAAAGGAGCTGTCCCCGGCCTCAGCGTCGAACTGTCCGTGGACGGCGGATCGACGTGGAAACAAATCGTCTACTGCGCCGGCAGCGGCGACGGTTCCCACGACTGGGTCGTTCCGGTCGCTGACTCCGATGCCTGTCTGATCCGGATCACCGTCGAAGCCTACTCGGGCGTTCTGGACACCAGCGACGCCCCCTTCAGTATTCACACGGTGGCAAGCCGGATCTGGTACGTGGACGCGGCGGCGAAGGGCTCCAAGAGCGGCGCCAGTTGGACTAGCGCCATGGTCTGCCTGCAGGACGCCCTGAAAGCCTCCGGTCCCGGAGACAGCATCCTGGTGGCCGAGGGCCTGTACTGGCCCGACCTGGGAGGAAACTCCAGACAAGGGGATCGCGCCGCGGCGTTCCGGCTCAAGACCGGCGTGTCAATCTATGGCGGTTTCCCCGCCGGCGGCGGCGACTGGGCCCGGCGAAACCCCGCCGTGTACAGGAGCATTCTCACCGGCGACATCGGCATTGTGGGCACGAGGGACGACAACTCCTACCATGTGGTCGTCGCCGACGGCGTCGACAAGACCGCCGTCCTGGACGAGTGCGTGATCTGCGACGGCCTCGCAAACGGAACCGACGCGGACAAGCTCGGAGGCGGCCTGTACAATCTGGGCGGCAGCCCGCTGATTCGAAACTGTACGTTCTCGCACAACTCCGCCGGCAACGGCGGCGGGGTGTGCCTCATCGGAGGCGGCGCCTCGTTCGTCAACTGCGTCTTCACGGGCAACACCGCGAACTCCTGCGGCGGCGGGCTCTACAACGCGGGAGACACCAGCGTGGTCAACCGCACTGTCACGGCCAACCAGGGAATGTGGCGGGCAGGCGGCGTGTTCAACTCGAGCGGTTCTCTCTCCGTCGCCAACTGCATTCTTTGGGGCAACGGTCGCCAGTTCCGAAGCGCCTACGACGAGTGGGCCCAGGCCTCCACCGACGCCGGACTGACGATCGCCTACTGCTGCGTCCAGGGCTGGACCGGCGCGATGGCGGGCCAAGGTTGTCTCGGCAGCGATCCGCTGTTTGTGGACGCGGCGGGCGCCGACGGCACAGTCGGGACGCTCGACGACGACCTGCGCCTGCGGGATGGCTCTCCCTGCATCGACGCCGGCGACGCGTCGGCGGTCCCGATCGGGATCGTTACGGACCTGTCCGGCGGTCCGCGAATGAAGAACGCAGTTGACATGGGGGCCTACGAGTTCTATACGGAGGAGTAGGGCAACGGGCCCGGACGGCGGTTGGGACAGGGAAGTCCGTATCAGAGAAAGGTCAATATGGCGAACATGGACTTGTGGCTTCAGGAGTGGGTCGAGAGCGATGGACGGATCACGGTCGGCGCGGTGATCGAGCAGCCACAAGGGCGACAGTCCCTGTGGTACCGCGTGCCGGCCGAGTGGCGGCCCGCGATCACTCGCAGCGCCGATCCCTTCCTGGCCGGGGCGATCTTCGTCGCGATGCACCACGGCGGACGATTGACGGTTCACGGCGACGTGTCTCCGTCGCTCATGCGCAACCTGGAGGAGTTCCAAGGCGCCTGGGCCGCCTGGCGTCCGAAAGAGTACCACCCGTTCGAGGTCGTCGCCGAGCGGGAGTGCGAGCCGGCCCCCGCCCAGACGACGGCCTCGGTGATGCCGTTCTCCGGCGGCGTCGATTCCTGTTTCACCGCCTGGCGACACCGGACCGGCCTGGTCACTCGCCGCCGATGCGATCTACGAGCGGGCATCTTCGTGCACGGTTTCGACATTCCGCTGAGCAAGGCCGCGGACTACGAGGGCGCGAGCGTCGGCGCCAAGAACCTGCTCGCCAGCGTCGGCATGGACCTGATCCCCATGGCCACGAACTTCCGCGAGCTCAAGGGCGACTGGGAAGATGTCCACGGCGCGGCTCTGGCCTCCTGCCTCCTGCTGCTGCAAGGCGGCTATCGCGCCGGCGTGATCGCCGGCTCCTTCGGGTACACCTACCTCGCGTTCCCCTATGGCTCCAATCCGATGACGGACGTGATGTTCTCCAGCAACTCCTTCCCGATCTATCACGACGGCGCGGACATTCACCGCTTCGAGAAGAGCCGGGCCATCCTGAAGTGGCCGGAGGTCGACAAGTATCTGCGCGTGTGCTGGGCGGGGACGCAACTGGACCGGAATTGTTGCCGGTGCCAGAAGTGCGTGAGCAACATGTTCTACTTCCGCATGCTCGGCGCCAAACAGATGGAGTGTTTCGAGCGGAACATCAGCAATCGCGAGATCGTCCTGATGCGATACGCGGACATCCAGGAGATCAAGAGCATGCAGCGCATCCTCGGCGTCGCCAAGAGAGAGGGGGTCAAGGAGTCCTGGGTCACGGCGTTGCGGGTGTCCGTCCTCTTGAATCGTCTGCGGATGATCGCGCGGCCTCGACGGGCGATGCAACGTTGGAAGCAGGCGATCGGCCGGAGGTTTGCGGGCCGGGCCGCCGCTCCGCCGGCGATGGACGCGTGAGAGCAGGAGCAGGGCTGAGCCGAACTTGCCGGCGGTCGCTTGGGCGGATTGCAGAAAGCCGCCGAATGCCTGGAGTCGATGAACGCATCGGGATATAATGCCTGCCGTTGTCGCGGTCACCCCGTCCCAATGGTGCTTGAAAGGCAGAACGATGCGTCGAGTGAATAGGTCGGTTCGTCGAATGTCCCTTGTCCTCCTGTTTGCCTGTGCTGCTTGCGCATCGGCAAATCCCGCCGAAGAGAGGTGTGCTCGACCGGCGGGGAGTGCATTGGGGCGGCCCATGCGGGTTCAGCAGAAGCTGACCTTGACGGTCGGTCAGACGCAAGGGGACTTGCAGGGCAAGGACGACCGGGTCATCCAGGCGGGCATCGACTATCTCGATCGGCTGGGCGGCGGGACGCTCCGCATTCTGCCGGGGACATACGAACTGAAAAACGCTGTCTACTTGCGGCCGCGGATCGTGTTGAGCGGCTCCGGCGAGACGACCATCCTGCGAAAGACCGCCAGTGTCGTGACGTCGCTGGTCCGCGATTCCGACTGGTATGAGTACGGCGTTCAGGTCACGGACAGCACGGGATTCGTCCCAGGCGGAGGCATCATGCTCCGTTCCAGCACCGGGCCGGGCGAGTGGCAGTTCGACGTGCTGCGAGCGACGATCACCGCTGTAGAGGGCAACGTCCTCTTCCTGGACCGAATGACCAAGGAGAACTTCTGGACCGAGAAGGCCGCCACGGCGGCAACGATCTTTCCGCTGCTGACGGCCGCAGAAGGCGTCGACGACGTCCTGATCGAGAACCTTGTGCTCGACGGCAACCGGGAAAACAACGAGCACATGAACGGCAACTTCGCCGGCGCGGTCTTCATTCAGAGCTGCAACCGCTGGCGGTTCCGCAACGTCGTCGCCCGCGACTACAATGGCGATGGCTTCAGTTTCCAGGTCTGCGACGACATCCAATTCGAGAACTGCCGATCCCTGAACAACGCCGATCTGGGCTTCCATCCCGGCAGCGGCTCGCAGCGGCCGGTCTTTCGCAATTGCACCGCCAAGGGCAACAGCCAGGGAATCTTCTTCTGCTGGGGCGTCTGTGACGGCCTCGCGGAGAACTGCGTTCTGTCCGAGAACCGCCAGTTCGGCGTCAGCATCGGACACCGCGACACCGACAACGTCATCAAGTCCTGCACGATCGAGCAGAACGGCGAGGTCGGAATCCTCTTTCGCCAGGAGGGCACGGAGTTCCGCAACGGCCACCGCAACCGAATCGAGGCGTGCACCATCCGCAACAACGAAATCGGCATCGACATCCAAGGCAAGACCCAGGATATCGCCATCCTCAACACGAAGTTCGACGCAGCCCCCGGCGATCCACAAAGGATTGGCGTCCGTATCGGTCCCGAGGTTCAGCGAATCACGCTCGACGGCAATTCGTTCGAGGGTTGTCCGATGAGGATCGAGGATCTGCGATCTGGAAACACAGATTCGCGTTAAGTGCGATAGTCCAGGTCGCCAGTAAGGCCGGTGTCGCATCGTCCGAACAATGGGGTGTTGAACACTTTGTCACGCCCGCCAGGGACGCTGACGGGTGAGATTGGCACTCAGAATGTCTCGCGCGATGATCGCGTCTTCGCGGACTTGGAAGTCGAACATGCCGGCGCAGACGAAATCGGCGCCGCTCTCGAAGGCGTAGCGGAA
>CALMMH010000513.1 GCA_937868145.1 uncultured Phycisphaerales bacterium | reverse complement strand
GTACGGGAAGGTGATCGTGAACTTGGTCTTGTTGGTCTTGGCGTCCGGCGTGGCGTTCATGATGTCGACGCTCTTGATTTCCTTCTGCTCCCTCAGATTCGCCTGAAACTTCCACATCTGCTCCGTGTTGTCCGCCTGCCCGGTGACCGAGACCGGCTGGCCCTTCTTGAAGTGGAAGGTGTCCAGCACGATGCCCTCGTTCTGGCCGGCGTTGATCAACGTCAGCAAGTCCAGGAGGTCCGGCCTGTGGCGGGCCACGGTTCTGACCAGCGTCTGCTGCTGGAGAGACGCTTGGAAATCAGGCTGCTTGACCATCGCGTCCCATCGTCTGGCGGAGGCCAGGTCGGTGAGATACACCGTCGCGAGCAGGACAATCAGCATCGCTATGGCCGCCGCAGCCGCCAGAACCACCGAACGCCACGCGGTGGCCGCTTTCTGCTGTTCCTGTTCCTGGAGCACGCGATCGAAGAGATTCAAGCTCGCCGAGGGCTTGTCCAACGCGATGAGGGCCAGCCCCAGCGGCGTGCGGTAGTCATACGCGTCCTTCGTCCCAAAGCCGGCCGGGGATTTGAGATTCCGCAGGGTCGGAACGCTGGCCTTGGCCGACACGCCGGAGGCGCTCAGCATGTCCACGACATGCCCCAGGGGTTCGCTGCCGTCGGAGAGGACGAACAGGGGCCAGGGGCCCGTTCCTTCCCAGCCGAACGAGGCCAGCAGGACCCTCAAATCGTGAGAGAAGAGGTCCATGACGTTGGACGCAGCCCCCGACGCCGGGGCGAGAGCCGACATTCCCATGTCCAGCACGCCGGCCCGCGCGACCAGGCCGTTCTGCACCAGGCACACCTGCGTGTTTTCGGCGCCGATGTTGACCAGCAGCGCCTGCGGTTCACTATCGCCAAAAAGGTTCTGCCAAGCCTTGGTCGTCCCCTCGCACGACAGCAGGATGCTGTGGGGCCGGAAGTCCTTCACGCCGGCGGCGAACTTCTCGATATGTTCCTTGCGGGCCGCCGCGATCGTGATATCCATGGTTCCATTGTGGGATGGATTCGTACGCCACGCGACCTCGATCTGGTCCGGCGGCAGTGGCAGGAACGACTCGGCCTGCATCTTCACGATAGCCGCGGTCTCTTGCCCGTCCACGGTCGGCACGCTGACCCGATAGAACGCCACGCCGGTCGAATCCAGACCCACCACGGCCGGAGAGGATCTCTTGGCCGTCTTGTCATGGCGGTCGGCGTTCAACGCGACCCCGCATTCGGCCGCAAAACCGGCCCAGGTCTGTTTCTCCGCCGGCAAGCTCCGCGTCCATACGATCTCGACACGGCCGTCCTGCCGACGCACCTCAACGGCTTTGAACTGCCCGTCTTCTTTTGTGACGGCGATGACTGAATGCGGTGTTCTCTCGCCTTTGCTCATCAGTAATTTGCTCCCTGATACCAATACAGAATCGTGCCCGGCGACACGCTGCGATCCACGATGCATTCCGTCCGGAAAGTCGCCCCGCTGACGTTGGCCGTCGCGAGACAGCGGATTGTGAAGACATCCGAGCGAACGGTGATCAACTCGGCGACCGCCTTGAACCGTTCCGTGGTCATCGACTGCACGTTCAGCAGATCCGCGATGCTCGTGAAGCCGTACAACATGGTCGCTCGCTCCGTCAGGATGGCGCGCGCCACTTGCTCTGCCTGTTCGTCCCGGCCGAACAGCGTGACGAGCACCTCGCGAGACGCCGTGTTGATGTTGATCCGTCCGGGGAGTTTCTGCTCTCCCGAGATCGTGATGCGGTCGGCAATCTGGCTGAACGTCTGCGTGTCAAGGGGTTCGGCCTGATTCTCGCCGCCGCTGGATTCGCTGGACGAGGTCTTGGGACTGTTGTCGTTGATCAGATCGCCGATGCTGCGGAAGCCGCCGCCCCGATTGTCCACGATCCATTTGGCCTGCGAGGCCTTCAACTCGAGCTGATCCTGGAGTTGTTGCTGATCCGCCTGGTTGATGTTGACCCGGTTGTCGCCGTCAGCGTCGACGTTCTTTTCATAGGAGCAGCACGTCAGGTATGCGATCCACCCCTCGTCGAGATATTCGTCGCCGTTGTCGGACGGAGGACTGAGATCGCCGTCTCGTTCGTTCGAATCGAGCAGGCCGTTGAGGTTCGTGTCCTCGCCGTACAGATTCTCCTCGGTGACGCCCTTGACGCACAGCAGCTCCCGGACCGTCCGGAGCGGCCCGTTGCGAATCGTGTAGGGAATCGGCAGGTTCTCGTAGTATCCCACCTCGGCCCCCTCGGCCTGAATATCGTCGTCGCCGTCCCGCCAATCGACGATGGCGTCGGCAATGGTTTCTTCCATGTAAGGCAGGGCCATGAGCTGATCTTTCGTGGCGACGTTGATGTTGAGCTTACCCGCCTCGTCCGTCACGCGAACGCTGTATTGGCATCGCTCCATCACGACGTCGTTGAAATCCTCGTCGTTGTCGCTCCAAAGGTCCGAGAGGCAATCGCTGTCCTTGGTGTCCTCGTTGAGAACCCCGATCGCGTTCTCCACGCCCGCGCGACAGGCCCACTTGCAGCGGACCTCGTCGGTGGCGGCTATCGCCATCTTCATATTCAGCCGGCTGGTCTGCCCGACCACCGCGACGATCGCGGTCATCACGGCGACGATCCAGAGCACTGCGATCAAGACCAGCCCCTTTCTTCCCGCCTCTCGAGGGTTGCAGGAAGACGCGATGTCTCTGGAGGGGACTGCGCCCGCCGGGCCCGTCGCATCTAACAAGCTGTTGTCCCATGGCGTTTCCATCGTCACCGGCCCTGATTGCCCCGATTCTGATTCCCGTCCGAGCCGGAGTTCTCCTGATTGCCGGAGGGCTCCGATCCCGATTCCCGCCCGCCTTCCGACGACTCGTCCTGTTGCGAACTACCGGCCGACATCTCCGCCATCCGCGGGAAGGCCGTGGTGAAGGTCTCCAGGACCGGATCGCCCTTTTCCGGCGTCGTTCCCAGCGTGACCTCCACGAGCTTCGGCAGGGTCTTCATCTCTTCGGTCCATTCGCCCTGCCATTCCTGCCCGTCGAAGAACCGCAGGTAAAAGATCCCGATGTTCTCGGCGATCGGCGTCAGGACGCCGCGAGCCTCCCGGTCCTTGTCCGGGTTGGGCCACAAGCGGCGGAACAACACCTTGTCGTTCTCCTCCGATCCGGTCGAAGTCAGTCCCTGCTCCTGCTCCTCGCGGCTGCCGAGGAAGTACTCCACTTCGTAGACGTCGCCTTCGGGTCGATCGGCGCGGGCCTTCGCCCGTCCGACCGTATAGAGACTCAGGCTGGGCGGCGCCCCCGTCTCGGAGGCCTGCGAAACGCCGATGAACTTGACGCTGTCGGGATTCGTGTCGCGGTACAGATTGGCCAGATCCTGCGCGATCATCCGGGCGGCAAACCGAACCTCAGAGTTCACCTCGCTGACCTGGTTGACGGTCTGCGCGGTGCCGGAGATCGCGTTCATCGCGCCGACCGCGACGATCGCGATGAAGCCGCTGATGGTCGAAGCCACCAGGACCTCCGCAAGCGTGAACCCTTTGTGCCGCATCCAGGTCATTGCGTTTGTGGTTCCTTCGTCGTTTCCTCGCTGGCCAGCGAGGCGCCGTTCAACATTGTCTGCGCCGTCACGCTGTAGGGCCGTCTGCCCTCCAGCCACGTTACGGTGATCTTCACCGCGTAGAGATTGTCGGTCCCGGTGTACTCGGTCGCCACAACCCACCGGCAGTTGGGTTCGAACTGGTCGTTTACGCCTTCCATCTGACCGGCTTCGATGAACTGGTCGATTCCGACCTGGTCGATCAGGGTCAATTGCATGTCGATCACCGATGCGGCCGTTTCGTAGTGCCGGTGCAGACGCGTGCTCGTCAGGGCGTTTGTGCTGATCGCCCCGAGGGTGAGCACCGCCCCCGACAGGATCATGCTGGCCGCCAGGGTCTCGACCAGGTTGAAGCCAAGTTGGAAGTGGGAACTCCGAAGTTTGAAGTTCGAGCAGGCCGGAGGCTGCGGGCCGGAGGCTGTAGGCATCTCCCGTCCGCGGCCTGTGTTTTGCCGCCCTTTCATGCTCTTTACTTCACACGTCACACTTCTCACTTCGCACTTCCTCCTGATTCCTGTGCGTCCAGATCGATGCTTGTCGTCTTGATGTCCTTCGTTTCGCCCGGGTAAAGACTTGCTTTGCCCGTTGCGGCCACGATCGCGACGGAATAGTGGTTCTTGCCGTCGCCAAGCTGAAAGACCGCCGATTCGGCCGAACCGTTGGGATAGAATACAATCCCCTGTTCCGAGCCGGTCTCATCCGCCGAGCCTTCGGCGTAGAGAGCCGTCTGCACGTCTTCGAATTTGACCTCCCCTTCGAATCGCACCGGCTTGCAGAAGAAATCCTGCACGGCGACCTGCCTTGTTTCGCCGGTCTCCGGGTCCGTCTGCGTCGTCGCCAGAAGAAAGCCCTGGTTGTTGGGATCGATTTGAAGCTCGTAGGGACGCTGTTGCTCGATCGCCATGATCCTCGCGTACCGGGCCGTCAGCAGAAACTGCCGGGCCGCCTTCTCCACGATCAGTTTCTTGTAGGTGCCCACACAATACCCGCTGCCCAGGCCGCCGACCATCGCGATGATCGCGACGACAAGCAGGATCTCCGTGAGGGTGAACCCCGGAGGGGATTTTAGATCGATGATTTTTGATTTGTGATTTGCAGACACGGCGTCTTACTCTTCTAAAATCAACAATCAACCATCACAAATCGAACTTGCCGATCAGTCATTGAAGATGTCCGCATTTTCCCCTTCACCGCCCTCTTGGCCGTCGGCGCCCAGGCAAATCAGGTCGAAACTTCCGATGTTGACCTGTCCCTCGGGCAGGTAGAGATACTGGTTGCCCCAGGGGTCCAGGAGTTGGCTCTTCTTCAGGTACGGTCCATTCCATTTTTCTTCCAGTCCGACCGGAGCCTCCGTCGCGGCCAAGGCTTCCAGCCCACCTTCCGAATCGTCCGGCAGACGGCCGCAATCGAACTCGAAACTCTTGATCGCGTTCTCGATGACCGCCATGCGCGGCCGGGCCAGATCCGACTTGGCCTTGCCCAGTCTCTTGAGTACGTTGGGGGCCACGAAACCCGCGAGCATCGAGATGATCAAGATCACCACCAACAGCTCGATCAGCGTGAATCCCTTTGTGCTTCGTCTGGTCCGTTTCATCCAGGTACCTCTCTTACTCTACTCTCAACCAATCTGCATGTCTCTATGACACTCGGCGGGCTAAACCGCCCCGGCGCCGAGGGACATCATCACAATGGGCAACAGGGCCGCCGCAATGACGAACCCGATCACGATGGCCAACACCAGGATCAGCACGGCGGGGAACAGGCTCATGAACCGGCTGATCGCGGCGTCGGCGTCCGAGTCGAACGTGTCGGCCGCGTTGAGCAACAGCTCGTCGAGTTTACCCGTCTGCTCGCCAATGGCAACGATCTGCACCAGCAGCGGCGGGAAATATCCCGACTGCTCCAGCGGATCCGCCAGCGACTCGCCGCGTTTGACCTTCTCGGCCACCTGATCGACCTCGCGCGCCAGCACTTCGTTGCCCAGCGTGTCGCGGACGACCGCCAGGGATTCGAGGATGGTGACGCCGCCCTGGGTCAGGGCGCCCAGCGTCCGGGCGAACCGCCCCACTGCGATGGTTCGAAGGACCGATCCGAGGACCGGAATCTTCAGCCGGAAGGCGTCCCACTGCACCCGTCCCTTGGTGCGGGTCCATTTGCGGAGCGCGAAGAAGCCGGCGATCAGGATGGTCAGCGTGATCCAGCCGGCGACGCTCGTGAACAGGCCGCGAAAGAAATGGCTGGCCGACAAGAGGATGCGGGTCGGCAGAGGCATCGCCGCGGTACTCATATCCACCGTCCCGAGGATCTTGGGCAGCATGACGGTGACCACGAGGATCGCCGAAGCCATGCCCAGGCCCAACAGGAAGATCGGGTAGGCGGCGGCTGTCTTCATGTTCGATTTGATCTTCTCTTCTCGGGCCAGGATCATCGCCAGTTGCGTGCTGGTTTGTTCGAGGATGCCGCCGGTCTCGCCCACACGGATCATCGATAGATAGAGGGCGTTGAAAACTCTCCCGTGCTCCGACAAGGCCTCCGAGAGGGACTTGCCTCCACTGACGTCCTTGGTCAGACGCTCGAACATCCGCTTCATGGCGGGTTTTCGCTGCTGCTTGCGCATCAGTTCGAGGCAGTTGAGCAAGGGCAATCCGGCTCGCACCGCGGTGCTCAATTGCGTGGTCATGGCGAGCACATCGCGACTGGCGACCCGCCCGTTGCGAAGATAGTCTACGAACCCGGACGCGGCGGACGGCTCGGAGGAACCTGCCGCGGACGGCCCGCTCGGCGAAGCCTCGTGGCCCTGGCCCTTCTCGATCAGTTCCATGACGAAATGGCCCTGACCGGTCAGGGCCGCCACCGCGCTGCGGCGGTCGGCCGCATCCACCAGGCCGGCGACGTGCGCTCCGCCTCGATCCACTGCTTTGTAGGAAAACTGGCCCACGGTCTACCCCATTTGGCAACTCTTCAGACGACCCGTCCAAGAGACTGTCCTGAAGAATATAGGTCGAACATCCATTTCGTAAGAGTCCCTTCCTGAGACTGCGGCCCATCCGCGAGGCCGTTGTCTGCGTCGATCAATCGTCTTCGCCGATCGTCTTGGCGACGCGGAAGATCTCTTCCGGCGTCGTAATGCCCCGCAGCACCTTTCCGAAGCCGTCGTGCACCATGGTCACGTGATCGACCGGCGCTTCCTTCTCGATCTGGTCGGTCGTGGGACGCGAGGCGATCATCTCCCGGATTCGCCCGGTGATGCGAAGCAGCTCGAAAATACCGACTCGGCCGGTCATGCCGGTCTGATTGCCGTTGTTGCACCCA
>CALMMH010000512.1 GCA_937868145.1 uncultured Phycisphaerales bacterium | reverse complement strand
GACCGCGATGGTCAGCACGCTGTCGTCCGTGAAGGTCGAGACGCGGGTGAACAACGTGAAGTCCTTCCGCTTCGTCCGGAAGTTCTCATACACCGACCCAATGATGTCGCCCGCAATCGCTCCGATCATCGATTCCCCGTCCCCTGAACCCGGTCAATAAACAGGGTCCATCGGCAGAAGCCCGGCGTACTCAAGGAATAGGAAACAGACCTCTCGAAACTCGCCGGATTTCGGTGACCACCGATTGGCAACCTGGTAGCGACCGTTCTGTAGACTCTCTAGAATCCACTCAGCTCCGTCAACGCCACTTTGACGCCCCCTCTGCTGCCAGAACTCCGGTTTGCCCAGCCTGTCTGCCAATTTCTCAAAATCCACCATGGGTAGCGACTTCTGCGTCTTTCGGAGGATCTTCCCTGGATCGTACCCTCCGGCGCCATCGAGTTCCACCGCATACAGATCCACAGACGAGCCTGTCTTTTCAACACGTACGGAGATAGGGTGATGAAAACTCCGAAGCCATAGAAATCGATATACAACATCGGCTTTTGCCTTGCCTTGCGATAGAGATGGCTCCTGCATCCCGTAAAGATGCCTGGAGTACCACTCGCGTGTGAATTCGTCCGAGTGCGGGGAGGGGTCGAGACTTCCAACCGGGAAATGGTACTTCTTGGCATCACTGGACATTGGCTCAAGCAAGAAAGTGGGCTTTTCCCGGAACAGCAGATGCGCGAAATCGGCCAGATTACGACGCCAGACCAGAAAGCTGTGGCCGCCGGGGGTTTCGACCCAGGTGAGCTTGACGCCTTTGGATTTGAGCCATTCGACGAGCTTCTTGTTCACGCCGATCAGGCCGTCCTGCTGGCCGCAGGCGATCCAGAGCAGCCACAACTGTGAATTGACCGCTTCACTCACGGCCGGATACGCTCTCTCGAAGTCCTCGTCGAGGCCGCCGGAACTGAAGGCGCCGATCCAGGCGAAACGGTCCGGGGCGTTGAGGCCGATGAAGAGGGACTGGGTTCCGCCCATGGACAGACCCGCGATGGCACGGGACTTGCGGTCCGTCGAGACGCGGTAGGCCTTCTCCACCTGCGGCATGATCTCCGTGAGGACCACGTCGCGGAACTTGGCGATGTTGTCCTGCCAGATCTCCTTGTTCTGCAGGCCGGCCCAGCCGTTGGCAATCACTTCCTTGTTGCCGTAGCCCAGCGGCATCACGATCAGCATGGGCTTGGCCCCACCTTGGGCGATGAGGTTGTCGAGGATGACGTTCGCCCGGCCAACGGAGACCCAGGCGTCCTCGGCGTCGCTGTAGCCGTGCAGGAGATAGAGCACGGGATAGGTCTTGTCGGCCGCGGGATCGTAGCCCGGCGGCGTATAGACCAGGAACGGGCGGTCGTCGCCCACGATGGCGGAGCGGTATAGATGCCGGTGGACGACGCCGTGAGGCACGTCGTTGATCTCCCACGGAAGCGTCGCCGGACCCGGCACGTGGACCTGGTTCTCGGTGTTCAGCAGATTGTACTTGAGCAGCGGATTGGCCGGGTCGGTCATCTGCACGCCATCGACAGTGAACGAGTACGAATAGATGTCCGGCGACAGCGGCTCGGACGTGAACGACCAGACGCCCTGTTCATCCTTCTGCATGGTCTTGGACCCGACGGTCTCCAGCCGGACTTGCACGTCCCTGGCGTTCGGGGCTTTGAGCCGGAACGTCACCCGGCTGTCGGCGTGCACCTCAGGCGACACCAGCGGCTGCCCCACCGCCGGCGCAGTCACGGCCAACATCACAGCAAACGGCAGATTCCTCATAGACGGTTTCTCCCTTGATCAGAGTCTTCAAGACAATGACTCGTGCCGCGGATGCTCCGCACTTCTGTCTCATCGGGGTCTCAGGATACTCCAGGAGCAATTGAAAGACAAGATGCCCCTGGTGGGAGCGGAACGCTCCCCTGGGGGCGTGCGTAGCACCCCTGCGGCTGGTGGCTCCAACGCGACAAACTCCCGCCGCGCCGCGACGGATTCCGGATCAGTCCGTTCCTTCCTACGTTCATCAGGAGAAACCGGCCGTGCGTCAGAAAGATCCGTCCCATCTCTCCACTGCGTCAAAAGGTCTCACCGGTCGATTTCGATGTCCTGGAAGGACAGCGGGTCTTCGACTGGCTCCAGGTGGGTGATCACGTTGGCGCCGGGGAGGGCCTGGCGGATCTCGGTCTCGATGTCTTCGAGCAGATGGTGTCCCCTGTGCGTGGTCCACTTGCCGGGCACCAGGACGTGGACGGACACGAACCGCACGCCGGCCGCCTGGCGGGTCCTCAAGGCGTGGAATTCGATGCCCTTCTCCTTGTACTTGTCCAGGACCTTCTGCACCTCGTCGCGATCCTCCGGGGACAGAGCCGCATCCATCAGACCCGCCACCGAACGCTGCATGAGACGGACCCCCGTCCAGACGATATTGATCGCGACGCCGATCGCGACGATCGGGTCCAGGATCTGCCAGCCTGTCATCGCCACGGCGCCGACGCCGACGATGACGCCCGCCGAGGTCCACACGTCCGTCATTAGGTGACGGGCGTCCGCCTCGAGCGTGATCGAGTTGTGCTTCCTGCCGACTCTCAACAAGATCCGAGCGACGACAAAATTGATCGCCGATGCACCCGTGGAGACGATCAGGCCGATCCCGACCTGCTCGATGGACTGAGGATGAATGATGCGACGCACCGCGGTAAAGCCGATGGCGACCGCCGCGACGAGAATGAGGATTCCCTCCACGCTGCTGGCGAAGTACTCCGCCTTGCTATGTCCGTACTGGTGCTCCTCATCGGCCGGACGTGCGGCGATGATCAGCATGGCCAGAGCCATCGTCGCGGCCACCAGGTTGACCAGTGATTCCACGGCATCCGAGAGCAGACCGACGGAGCCCGTCAAGAGATAGGCAACACTCTTGAGCCCGATGGTCACCAGCGCGGCGGCAATCGACAGCCACGCGTATCGTGTTAGAGACGAGCGATTCATGATGCCAACCAGCTTTCCTTCGTAGCGACCAAACAGTTAAAGATAGCGTAGCCGTCGGACCGAATCAAGAGGACTTTCGCCAAAGACAGGGGGCAGGCGAAAACCTGCGTCGGACAGGTGGACCGGTCCCTCACTGACTCAGCTTCAGGCCGATGACGCCGATGACGATGAAGGCAAAGGACAGCAGCCGCAACTGGCCGGCGGGGTCTCCGAACCAGAGGATGCCGATCAGGAAGGCGCCTGCGGCGCCGATGCCGGTCCAGACCGCATACGCCGTGCCAATGGGGATCTGCCGCTGGGCCAGCCAGAGGAACAGGCCGCTCAACGCCATCGACAACACCGCCAGGACGATGAACAGCCACTTGAACCGGGTCGTCTGCGACAGCTTGAAACCCAGCGGCCAACCGATCTCAAACAG
>CALMMH010000511.1 GCA_937868145.1 uncultured Phycisphaerales bacterium | reverse complement strand
GATGCTCGCATAGCTCGAGGCGTAGATGCCGCCGCCATAGCCGGCCGAATTGTTGTAAATGGTATTGTGGGTGATGACGGCCCTGTACCCCTGGCAATAGATGCCGCCGCCGTACGAATAGATGTATTCGTAGATGTCCCCGTTTTCGCCCTGCGAGTACGGCATGTGATTGCGGGTGATCACGCAGTGGGTGATCGTGGGCGAAGCGTTGTAGTCGCAGTAAATGCCGGCCCCCCGAATCTCCCTGTCGATATAGTAGGATGTAATGTATTCGTAGGTGACCGTCCCGGCGCCGCCGGTGATGGTGAAGCCGGTGAGCACTGCGGCGTTGGTCTCGCCGTTCTCGAAAGTCACGACGCTGCCGTCGCCCTGGGCGTTGAGGATCGTGTAGCCGACGATGCCGCGGTCGTTAGGGTCGGTGCTGGTCACGGTGATGTTCTTGCCACTGAAGTTGATCGTCTCGTAGTAGACGCCGGGGCTGACTAGAACCGTGTCGCCGTCATTGGCGTCGGTGATGGCCAGTTGGATCGACGCGTAGTCCGCCGGCACCCGCCGCACCGTCGCCGCGACCGTCGAGCCGATCAGCGCAGAGACCATGACACCGAACAGAAACGCCTTTTTCATGATTGACCCTTTCCCTCACGTGCGAGTTTCCACATCCACTTCGCGTCCAGACAATGGTTCGCCCAACGCTTTTCAAACTCTTTTTATACCGAATTTCGGTCCCTCCCGCAATAACGATTTACACAATTAGGACGTTGCCGGGGATGGTTTTGTTACAGGTTCTCGTTGAAAAAACCGCGTGGACCGCAGATAATCCCCGTCAAGGACTGAGTTTACGTGTAGGAAGGCCCGTCGTCGGCCGGCTGTCGCAGGGCGACATCGACGCGGATGGGCCCGGGATTTCTGAAAGGATGGAATCATGCGAGGTCGTCTGGCCGGGTTGTTACCGCTGTTCGTCGCATTCGCCGCCGCGTTGAGCGGGTGTTCACAGCCTTCAGAGCGTCAGGACGCCCAGGCCTCTTCGATGGCGGCTTCCCCAGGCGAGGTCGTCGCGGAATCCTCCCGACGGGTCCCGATTCTCCATGACGTCGATGTCGTTGTCGTTGGCGGCAGCTCGGGGGCTGTCTCAGCAGCCGTTGCGGCCGCGGAAGCCGGGGCCAGAGTATTCTTGGCCGCCCCCAGACCGTACCTCGGCGAAGACCTCTGCGGCACGTACCGCCTGTGGCTCGATCCCGACGAAGAGCCCATGTCCCCCCTGGCGGCAGCCCTCTTCGCGGAACCCCAGGCCGCCCGGCAGCTTCACAACACGATTCCCTTCACCTATGAGGCCGACGTCGAATCGTCCTCGCCACACCCCGATTCCCTTCCTCCGGCGGGGCTGAAGGACGACCGGTGGCACGGGGCCGCCACGCAGAGCGTTCAGTACAACGGCGATGTAAACCTCACCGTCGACCTGGGCAGCGAGCAGCCGGTCGCCAAGGCCCATCTGATGGTCTACCAGAGAAAAGACGACTTCGAAGTCGCCGAGGTGGCCTTCCTCGTCAGCGACGACAAGCAGCAGTGGCATCCCCTGACGACGGTCGCCAACGTCCGGCTGGGCGAGGGCTCCATTGAACAGACAGCCATCCCGCTCTCGGCGACGATCGGCCGGAAGGCCCGTTACCTGAAGCTGACCGTCCGCAAGGGCCCGCAAGCCAAACGCGTGCTCCTGGGAGAGATCGTCCTGGAGAGTTCTGAACATTCGATCCTCCGAAAGACGTATCGAACGCCGCCGACGCCGATGCAGGTCAAGCGGACGCTCGACGACGCTTTGCTCAACGCGGGCGTCCACTTCCTCTACGGCTGCTACGCGACCGAACTCCTCCAAGACCGCGACGGCAAGCCGGCGGGCATCGTCATGACCAACTGTTCCGGCCGCCAGGCCGTCAAAGCGAAGGTGATTATCGACGCCACGCCGCGGGCGACGGTCGCCAGGATGGCCGGCGTTCACTTCGATCCCTATCCGGCGGGCACGCACACCTTCACGCGAATCGTCATTGGCGGCCAACCCGTGACCAACGAGCGGGTGCGGGCCAGGCAACTGCCGTCGCCCGTCTACGACAGCGAGGGCCGAATCCATCAGGCGATCGAATACACCCTCGAACTCCCGATGAACGACGGCTCGTTCGCGTCCTATGCGCAGGCCGAGCAGATGGCCCGCGACATGACCTGGCATCCCGAACAGGTGGACGCTTCGGAAGTATTGTTCGAATTGCCGTCCGACCGCATGCGAGGCCAGACCCTGCAGTGCTGCGCGTGGCCCGGCGCGGACAAGGTGGACCTCGATGTCTTCCGGCCGGCTCGCATCGAACGGCTCTATGTCCTGGGCGGCTGCGCGGATGTGTCACGGCGTGCAGTCGAAGAACTTCTGCGGCCCCTGCAGCTGATGCAGGTCGGCAGTCGAATCGGCGGCGCGGCGGCCGCAGAGGCTGCGAAGGTCAAGAAAGTGGAGAACGTCAAAGCCGCCGTTCTGAAGGGGACGCCTGTGGCTTCGGGGGACATTCGCGAAGACCTCGCGTGGATGCGGATCGACGCGCAGACACCCTGCGTGACCACTCGCGACGGCGTTCTGCCCGTGCTGGGCCGATACGATGTCGTCGTCGTGGGCGGCGGCACCGGCGGCGCGCCGGCCGGCATCGCGGCGGCCCGTCAAGGAGCGAAGACCCTCGTCGTGGAATATCTCCACGGCCTGGGCGGCGTCGGCACGATGGGGATGATCAGCAATTACTATTATGGATACCGCGAGGGTTTCACGAAAGAGCTCGACCAGGGAGTAGCCGAACTTGGCGGCCGGGGCGCGGGCAAGAGCGTACAGGGCCAGCCGTGGAACAACCACGTCAAGATCGAATGGTATCGGCGGGAGCTGCGCAAGGCCGGCGCCGATCTCTGGTACGGCGTCCTCGGCTGCGGGGCCTTCGTGGAGGGCAACCGCCTCAAAGGGGTCGTGGTCGCCACGCCGCACGGCCGCGGCGTGATCCTGGCCAAAGCGGTCGTCGACTCCACCGGCAATGCCGCGATTGCGGCTGCCGCCGGGGCCGAGTGCGTTTATACCGGCGGCGAGCACATCGCGGTGCAGGGGACAGGGTTGCCCTACTGGGAGCTGGGGGCGCGATACACGAACACGGATTACGCCTTCATCGACGACATCGATGTGGTGGATGCCTGGCAGTCGTTCCTGGCAGCCCGAAAGAAGTTCGCAAACCGCTACGACCTCGGGCAACTCATCGACACCCGCGAGCGAAGGCAGATCGTGGGCGACTTCTCGCTCTCACCGATGGACGTCTACCTCGATCGCACCTATCCCGACTCGGTCGTCCGCGCCAGCAGCAATTTCGACTCGCACGGTTTCACCGTCCATCCGATGTTCATGCTCAAGCCGCCGGACCACGCCGCCGTGCCGTGTTATGTCCCCTATCGTTGCCTGTTGCCCAAGGGAATCGAGGGCGTCCTCGTCACCGGCCTGGGCGTCAGCGCCCATCGGGACGTGATGCCGGTCATTCGGATGCAGCCGGATGTACAGAATCAAGGTTACGCCGCCGGCGTGGCCGCCGCGACCGCGGTCCGCGAGGGCAAAGGCCTTCGCGAGATCGACATTCGCCAATTGCAGCAGCACCTCGTTCAGAAGGGCAATCTGCCCGAGGAGGTCCTCACGCAGGAAGACTCGTTCCCCCTGCCCAAAGAGAGGATCGAGCAAGCCGTTCGGAATGTCCCGAAGGATTCCAACGAGATCGAGGTCATCTTCGCCCAGGTGGAGACCGCCCTTCCCCTGCTCCGCGAGGCGTACAA
>CALMMH010000510.1 GCA_937868145.1 uncultured Phycisphaerales bacterium | reverse complement strand
CACTTTCGACCACGAGCGAACATCGAACCGGCGATTCAGCCGTCATAACGGTCTACCTTTTCATCTAAACACCCGGAGGCCCGCCCCCCTCAGAGGGCCGCCTCGGCCGGGCTTGACCCATGCATCAGAAATCTTCCCGGGCGGAGAGCCGAGACCTACCGGGGTTCAGAGAAACTGCGTGTCGCGCTCTCCACATCATCACAAATCTCAAATACGCTGGTCAATCGAGTGATTTTGAACACCTCGTGAATACCCGGATGGATATTGCAGAGGCGTAACTCCCCTTCCTGTTCATAGACCCGCTTGCTGATCCGAATCAACAGGCCCAGCACCGCGGAGGACAAGAATCGAACATGGCGAAAATCCAACACCAGATGGATTCCGGGCGCCTGCTCGACGACGGACTCCACGGCCTCACGCAGAGCGCGGACGTCCGTCTCTTCGAGTATTTTCTCGTCCGTAAAGGCTACGATTGTAGCCTCCTCTTTATACTCAACACTGATACGCGGCTGAATTGCAGCCATAACGGTCTCCCCATTAGACATCAATAGGAACCGGGCCATCGTAAGCGGTCCCGAAAACCTTGTCAAGTTTTTTGCGAAGCGATCTTTGCAGAGCCGGAAAAGGAGGGCGAACGAAGGGAATTCTGTGAAACCTGGATAAATTACGGTTTTTTTTACGACAAGACTCTTGCTATTTGAAGTCAACAATGGATAATAATACCTGATTAGAGCGAGGTTGGCGCGACCATGCGTCGGCCCCGCGGACGACGGGAGTATGGGGTTTACAGCAAGCTCGCGTGCCTGTTGCCGTAGGTTGTTTTTTGCATCTGCACGGCGGCAGTCGTTCGTTCGCACCATGACCGTTCGGGTCAATCGTAGATGTCGTGACAAGAATTCGTCGCGGAGTATGGCATCATGTGAGAAACCGGCCGCAGAGAGCGGTTTGGTTAATACACCACTCGCATCGTGCTTTTTAGGTTTTTAGACAAGTTCCTGGTGTATGGAAGGAGAACACAATGAGAGTTAGCAGATCCACCGGATACGCGTTGCTGGCTGTTGGCTATATCGCCAAGAATCAGGGTGACGGCGTAGTCCTGTCCCAGGATATTTCCAGGCAGTACGACATTCCTCTTGAGTACCTGCTGAAAATCCTCCAACAGTTGGTTCGGGCCAATGTGCTCCGCAGCAAGCGAGGTCCTCGCGGCGGATTCTCCCTGGCCAAGAGCGCCAACAAGATCACCATGCTGGAAGTGATCGAGGCGGTCGATGGTCCCATGACCGGGGAGCTGAACCTGACCGATCAGGCCGGCAATGAGCCGTACAGCGTCAAGGCCGAACAGACCTACAACAAGGCCATCGCCCAGGCGAAGGGCGTGTTCCAGAAGACGAAGCTGTCGAACCTGCTCGGCGGCAAGTGAGGTTGTCGAGTCCGGCCGAGTTGAGAGACTCGATGCCGGATTGAATCATCGATAGCTAGAAAGGTGCGCCCACGCCATGCAGATCCGTGAGTTTCAGGACTTGATCGCCCGACGATACAAGGAACGAGATCAGGAGCGTGGCGTGGCGCGCACCTTTATGTGGTTCGTGGAGGAAGTCGGCGAGCTGTCGACGGCCCTGGCCACCTGCGAGGACCGGGCCAACATGGAGGAGGAGTTCGCCGACGTGTTCGCATGGCTGTGCACGCTGGCGAACATCACGGACGTGGACATCGAGAAGGCGATCGGCAAATACACCGGCGAGCGAGTCAAAGGGTTCAAGCCGAAATAGGCCCCCGCCGCAAGTCCCTCTGCGAAGACGCTCGGCGCCGCAAGGTTCCCTGCGGCCATCACGACCTTTTCTTCAGCGTCCGGTTGAAACAGAAGGCTGCCAACCCCAGGATGCCTCCCCAGCTCACGAAGAGAAAGACCCAGCCGATCGGCGTCATGGCATCGCCTCCTTCTCCTGGCGTTTCCGCCAGGCCAGCCAGACCAGGAACACCACCATCGCAAACAGGTCGACCAGCAGCACGCGTGTCCCGATCACATAGGGAACTTTCTCCCGCGGGGTTCGTTCGAGCAGCAGCGTCGGCCAGCCGTCCTGGATGAACCAGGCCCCCAGGATCAGGATCAGGAACGACGGGGTGACATATTTGATGATGAAGCGGTAGATCCGCGGGATGCGGATGTCCGAACCGTTGTGCAGCTCGCTCCAGGCCCGGTCCATGCCGAACACCCAGGCGAACAGGATCACCTCGATCAGCGCGAACAGCACGACGCAGAAGGTGCCGCCCCAGAAGTCCATCTCGTCGAGGGCGCCGTGCCCGTTGAAGAAGATCACCACCTGGCACAGGTTGAATGTCACGACGGCGAAGATGATGCTGGCGGTCTTGCGATCCAGATTGAACTCGTCCTGCAGGAACACGATCGCCGGCAACGCCAGGGAGATGGAACTGGTGACGCCGGCGATGAAGAGCAGGAAGAACCATGCGAACGCAAAGAACTCGCCGAACGCGACCTTCTGCAGCACCAGGGGCATCGTGACAAAACCCAGGTTGAAGGCCCCGCCTTTGGCGATCTCCAGGGTCCCCTCGTTGCCGAAGAAAGCGAAGGCCGCCGGAATCACGATGCTGCCGCCCAGGATCACCTCGGCGACCTCGTTGGCCGACGCGGCGGTCAGACCGGACAGGGCCACGTCGTCCTGCCGCCGCAGATAACTGGCGTAAGTCAGGATGACGCCGAACCCCACGCTCAGCGTGAAGAAGATCTGTCCTGCGGCGGCCAGCCAGACCTTGGCTTCCTTGAGCTTGGCCCACTGTGGATTCCAAAGAAAACCGAGTCCGTTGTTGACATTCCAGTCGGGCCGGGCCGCATCGGGCGCCCCGAGGGTCAGCACGCGGACCATGATGATGATCGCGAAGACAAAGAGCACCAACAGTCCCAGCTTGCAAACGCGCTCGATGCCCGCCCGCAAACCCACACACATGATCACAATATTGATCCCGAAGGTGATCAAAAAAAACAGATACGCCGTGCTGACGCTGGAGAAGTGCTCGTTCTGCACGAGTCCCTGGTATCCCTGCAGAAAAGCCCCCATGCTCGCCTGATCGGTACAGGATGCGTACTTGCCCGTCAGTGCGAAAACACTATACCCCAGCAGCCACGACTCGATGAAGCTATAGTAAGTAAATATTATTGTGGGCCCGAAGATGCCGATGACGCCGAAGTACTTGATGAAGCGGTTCTTTCGCCAGACCGTCTCGAAGATGCCCGGGGCCGTGCTTCGCTCGAATCCGCCGCCGAACCGACCGGTCGTCCATTCGACCCACATCAGGGGCAGGCCCAGCAGCAGGAAGGAGATGAAGTACGGGATCATGAACGCCCCGCCGCCGTTTTGGGCCGCCTGAACGGGGAACCGTAGGAAGTTGCCCAACCCGATGGCGCTGCCGGCGACCGCCAGAATGACCCCCAGCTTGCTGCCCCATGCGTCCCGTGGTCGCTTGTGCAATTCTTCCATAGACGCCATCCACCCATTCCATCGAAGTCTGCCGGCCGGGACCTCTCGGGTTATCCTCCGGCAGGGTGTCGAACGCCCAGCAACTCCAGCGAATCCCGCTCGATGACGCTGCGGATGCTGCCCCGCGGCACCGTCGGCAGTTTCGTGTCGGCCAACAGCATGTTAAACCCCAGCAGCGCCTCGATGCACTCCCCGGAATGGCTCGCCGGGAATCCGCTGCCGAACAGCAACTTGTCCATCACGTTGCGCTCATGCGCCGCCACAACGATGTTGTACGTCTGCCATATCTTGCTCGGTCGGATCGTCAGGTCCGCAAAGACGTTCTCGTGCTTGGAC
>CALMMH010000509.1 GCA_937868145.1 uncultured Phycisphaerales bacterium | reverse complement strand
CCTTGGAGGTAGCGCGTGCTCAAGGCCTCGAACCAATAGTACGCCGGCCCGGAGCTGCGCCGCACGAAGACGATCGTGTCCCGGCCGCTCTTCGGCGTGAAACACGCCTTGAGCAAATCCCCGGACCCCGATGCGGCGCACACCATCACCACGTCGTAGTCGTTCTCGTGAACCTTGCCGGCCTCCGCGGCCGACTTGACCTGGATCACAGGCCGGATCTCGAGGGGGAACTCGGCCTTCGAACGCAGCGTCTGCAGTTCCTCAGCAATTCTCTGCGACTCGTCCGCAGCGGCCTGGTCGCTCTGCACACCTCCCCAGGACTTCCACGATGCGGCGGGTCTCCTTTGAGCCACCTGATACATCAGCACGGGTTGAACGACCAGAGCCCGCCCGGTGGAAATCAGAGGTTTTTCGGGGTTCCAGGCGTCCGGATCGACGCCGGCAGACAACGACGCGTTGAGGCCCAGCACGCCGCCGGCGATGCCCGCGGTGGTCAGACCCAGAAACTCCCTGCGATTGACGCTCTCGGTGGCCATGGCTTTCTCCTGCAAGAACGCTGGTTCGTAGCAGGAGAATTATACCCGGTCCGGCCGCCAGGGCAACTAGGCATGCGCGACGCTCTCCACGAGCGGCTGCGTCTGTCCTTGCGCGTCGGGATTGGCGGGCGCGGGGGGCTCGGAGTCAATCATCATCGGCTCGCACGTCGCAAGCAGGTTCTCGATCGTAAGATGGTCTGTGGTCATGCCGTTCCCTCGGGCGACGGATTCGATCCACGCGATCATGGCGACAACGACGGTGGGATCGAAATCGTAGCCGGAGGAGTCCCTGAGCATGGGCAGAACCTCCGAGATCGGACGAGAGGCGTGATAGGCCCGGCTGGAGGTCAACGCGTCGAACACGTCCGCTACGGCGATGACGCGAGCGCCCAGCGGGATGGCGGTTCGGGCCAAGCCGTCGGGGTAGCCCTGGCCGTTCCATTTTTCGTGATGGTGTCGGATGACGGCGATTTCGTTTTCGAGAAAACTCATCTTCTCGAGGATTCGCACCGCAATCAGGGGGTGTTGCTCGATAACTCGACGCTCCTGAGGCGTCAAATGGTCGTGTTTGAACAGGATGGCGTCGGGGATGCCGATCTTGCCGATGTCGTGGATCATGGCGGCCCGGCGGATCAAATCGACGTACTTGGGGCCCAGATCCATCGTTCGAGCAACGCTCACGGCATAGATGGTCACGTGTTCGGAGTGCCTGCGGGCGTAGGTGTCCTTGGCTTCCAGGGCCTGGACCAGGCTCCAGATGCTCTCCATGAACAGCTTCTCGGCCTTCTCGGAAAGACCCATGATGCGCCGCTGCAGTTTCTTGATCCGCTCGATCTCGATGTCGCTGGCGCTGACCAGGCGGGCCATGTCCGGGTTCCAGAGTTTCACGCAGTTCCGGCCGGCGTTCTTGGCTTCATACAAGGCCACATCGGCGCGTCGCATCACATCCAGAGCGACTTCCTCGGTATCCAGGAAGCTCTCGGCCACGCCGCAACTGATCGACAAGCCCATCGCCTGGCCCGGGGCAGACCCGGCGGGCGACCGCAGGTGCTTCGTCTCGCGATTCTCCGCGCTCGCCGCCGTATCTTCCGTTCTGGATTCGAACGTGATTTCCCGCACCCTGGCGCGTATGCGTTCGAGCAGGGCGCCGGCTTCCTCGGCGTTCGTTTCAGGCAGCAGCAGGACGAACTCGTCTCCGCCGTAGCGGGCCAGGACGTCGAGGCCTCGCTTCTCCTGCCTCACGCACTCGGCCAGCCGTCGAATCGCTTCGTCGCCGGTGGCGTGCCCCAGAGCGTCGTTGATCATCTTGAAGTGGTCGAGATCGATGATCGCCACGGAGAACGGACGCTTGTACCGAACGGCGCGGTCGTGCTCCTCATGGAGCTTGTCGTCGAGCAGCTTTCGAGATCCGACGCCGGTCAAAGCGTCGGTCAACGAGGTGAGTCTGGCCTGTTGATACCGCGTGGCGTTCGTCAGGTGGGCGACGAGAATCTCGCGGGTCAATTTGGCCTTATATTGCATGAGTTCCTTGTTCATCAGACTCGACGCAGGCAGTCCGCACATGCACAGGAAGCCCGACAGTCGCTTCTCCTTGCCGGAGCCGGCCTCGGGCAGCCCGACGATGTCGAGCGGCAGCACCACTCGCGGCGGCTTGCCCCCGCACTTGGCGCATTCCGCGGGAACGCCTGCATTGAAATAGGAATCCGGAGCGGGATCACTCCCGGAATCTCCCTGGGGAGACGATCCCTCAAGGTCGTGCACACCCGTGAGATGGCCGCCGACGCATGGGCATCGGTTGGAGCTGATCAACTCGGGCTCGCGGGTCCGGTCTCCGCCGGGATACAGACAGAGGACCGAGTTGAAGGCGCTGAACAGCTTGGGCGCCTCCGTCGCGACGATCTCCGCGGCTTCGTTCAGATCGATGCTCTTGAGACACTTCGAGAGCATGGCCACCTCCTCCGCGGCGGCCCGGTCCTCGAGAAGCTGCTGGGACATGATGTCGCGGGCCGACAGAATGCCGACGACCCGCCCGTTTTCGATCAGGGGCAGGTGGCGGATCCGATGGGCCATCATAATTCTCGTCGCCTCGCTGGTGGCAATCCCCGGCGAGCAGGAGACTACGCGTTGGGTCATGATCTGGCTGACGCGAATGCCGGCGCCGCTGTCAGGACTGACCGCGACGTGATGCGCGATGTCGCGTTCGGTAATCAGCCCGACGAACTTGTTCTGGTCGTCGTTGACGATCAGGCAACCGACGTTGTGGGCAAGCATTCGGGTTGCGGCTTCTTTGACGCTTTCACTGTGGTGGATCGTGATGATCCGAGTATGACCGGTGACGGCATCAGATGCCGCGGCACTCACAGACTCAGACATGATTCAACCCTCTCCTGGAGTAAAAGTCAGCGTCAGTACATACGGGGTCCTTCGTGACTCCCGGAATAGGTGTATCGACGCACAAACACCGTCGCTTTAGCCGGCGATATCCCAAGAGAATATGGTATAATTGCGGCACAGGGCGAGCAGAATTACCGATCGCTGCGTATAACGCCGATAGGTTTGTGGATTCTTGCACATTTCTACAAGGCAGCCCGGATCTAGGGGATAAGCAGAGATCAGGCGCGGCCGGCAACGATTGTAGCGTTTGTGAGGCCGATGAAAGAAAAATCGCCGAACGAAAAAGAAATGCGTTACGAAACACGCCGTGGGCGGCACCTATTTACGCAATGATGACCATGGATCAAACAACTCAGTCCGGTGTGAACACGCAAGTGAACGAGATCGAGCTGATAGAACGGGCTCAGCGGGGAGATCGGCAGAGCCTCAACGAACTTGCGAAGATCGCCAGGGAACGCTTAAGGACGTATGTCTACCGCCTTACCCAGAAGGACGATCTGACGCAGGAAATTGTGCAGGAGAGCTTGTTAGAAATGTGCAAGATACTTGGCAAGCTGCAGAAGACCGACCGGTTCTGGCCTTGGTTGTACGGAATCGCGACCAATAAGCTGCACAGACATTACAGGACGGAAAAAGTCATGAAGCATGCAGCGGCCTCCGAGGAGAGACGGCGGGGCACGATGACCGAGCGCGAGGAAGGATTCGAAGGCCTGGTCGGCGACGAACTCAAAGGTATCGTCTCCAGAGCCATGCAGAGACTGCGAACCCGTCACAAGGCCGTCCTGGTCATGCGTTGTTACGACAATATGGCCTATAGCGAGATTGCCGAATCCATGGGTTGCAGCGAGTTTAGCACCCGTATGCTCTTTGTCCGAGCCAAGAAGGCGCTTCAGAAGGAACTTCTCAACAACGGATTCAGCCGAGGCTCGCTCCTGGCGGCCCTGATCGTGTTTGGAAAGATGACGGCTCCCAGCAAAGCCGCCGCGGCCCAGCTCACCGTCCCGGCGGCGGCCCTGAAAGTGGGCTTGGTCGCCGGCGTGGCGGGTTTGGCCACCAGCACCACGGGGATCGTGTCCGTCGCCGCCGT
>CALMMH010000508.1 GCA_937868145.1 uncultured Phycisphaerales bacterium | reverse complement strand
GGACGTCTTCGCGGGGTCGGCCGAGTACTCGCTGACCCACTCGTGGGAACGCGACTACGGCGTCTTCCATGTTTTGGAGAACGGCCCATTGTCGCCGGACCTGCGCGACAGCGTCTACCTGAAACTGCTGATTCAACAACAAACCCCAGGGGAGAGCCCGGAGACCTATCCGGGTTCTCCCTGTTGGGCGATGGCCGTGCTGGGCCGATCCGCCGAGTACCTGCTGTGCGACGCCGACCCAGACAGCGTCGAGTCCATCCGACGGGCCGCAAAAACCAGGGACCTGCCCGAAGCTACGACGAGATGCGTCCTCGGCGATGGGATCGAGACGATTCAGAAGGCATTCTCACAGCTTCCCGACAGGAGTCTCTCGAATCTGTTCGTCCTGATCGACCCGTACGATCCATTCGCCAAAGCCCCAAACGGCCCCCATGCCGCTGATATTTTCTTTCGGATCGCGTCGAAGGGAGTCCGGGCGATGCTCTGGTACGGCTGGGACACGCCCGAGACGCACAAACGCGTCTGGACGTCGCTCGGAGAGTCCTTCCGTTCGCAGAATCCCGAGGGATCGGGATCCTATTGGTGCGGGGAGATCGTCCTGGCGGAGACGGCGAACCTCGACGCTTCCTTGAATCCAGGCTGCAACGGCTGCGGCATTCTCTGCGGAAACCTCAGCGACGCCGCGATCCAGGCATGCGTCAAGCTGGGCCATGAGTTGGAAACGATCTATCGCGACGCCAAACTCCCGGGGAATCGCTCCGGAGCGATCAATTTCAGCGTCCTTCAACCATGGAGTTCGTGAAATCCCAGATCCAATCTGCTATAGTGCGGTTTCGATAGTACGGTTTTTCCTGACATCTGGGGAAGTCAATGAAGTGTATGAGGATTCCTGTGAACGGTCTCTGATCCAGAGAGGACTATCATCAAGGTGCTGCAATAGAAGAACGGATTTCGACAAGATGGTATGCGGCGGGGCTGCACTTCGAGTGCCTGGGATGCGGGGGATGCTGCTCCGGGCCGGATGAGGGCTATATCTGGGTCGCCAGGCCGGAGATTGAGTTCATCGCCGAGCATCTGAACCTGACGCCGAACGAGCTGTGCCGCAAGTACGTGCGCCAGGTGGGATCGCGGATGTCCCTCATCGAAGAAAGCGTCAGCAAGGACTGCATTTTCCTGCGGGACGGCGGCGGCGCCAAGCAGTGCTGCGTCTACGAGGTTCGACCGGCGCAATGTCGGACTTGGCCGTTCTGGTCGGAGAACCTGTTGGGTCCGGATGACTGGAATCGAGCCGCTCTGCGGTGTCCCGGCATCAATCGCGGCCGGTTCTACACGTATGAGGAAATCGAGAGGATCAGGAAGAACAGGCGATGGTGGGAAAACCCGCAGGACACGGCCGACTCGTCGAGGAAGTAGCGGCCCTTTACGATTGGATCGGAGGGCGGCTTCGGCAGGAGTCCGGCCGGATTGGCCGGTGCAACGCCTGCGGAGCCTGCTGCGACTTCCCCTCCTACGGCCACCGGCTCTTCGTTACACCGCCGGAACTGATCTATCTGGCAACCAAGCTTGATGTGGACCGTCTCTCGCCGATGCCCGACGGCCGATGCCCCTACCAGCAGGACAACCGCTGCTCCATCCACGAGCACCGTTTCGTCGGTTGCCGGATCTTTCACTGCCGGGGCGACTCGGACTTTCAGGGCGAGTTGAGCGAGGCGGCGATCAAACGGCTCAAGAGTCTCTGCGAGGAATTCCAGGTCCCCTACCGCTATTGGGACCTGCCCGCCGCTCTGAACGCCTTCGACGTCAAACAGGAGTGATCCGCTAACGAGTCCCGCCTCCGCGGTACTTGTCGATCGGCTGGTGGATTTTGTCCTGCGGAATACGGAGATTGATGTACTTCGCCTCGGCGAACGAGCCGGACTTGTAGTAGCCGTAGAGAGAGGCGATCTTCTCCTCGTCGCTGGCCTCCAGGTACTTGGCGTACTCGCCGATCTCAGCGCCCCAGATGATCTGAGCCTTTCCCTTGGTGTTCAAAACGATGTGCTCCATGCCGGCTTTTTTGCGGCCCCGATAGTTGCTGACGTCGATGCTCGCGATCTGCTCCAACAGCGGGGTTTTCGGCACAAATTCAGCGTCCGTCTGATTCAGCAACACGGCCAAGTTCACTGCCGCCCGGACATCCCCTTCGTCGAACGTCTGGCCCGGCGGCGGAACGATGTTGAGCGACACGCCCTTGGCCTCCACGATCGGCAGGTGCGGCATCGGCATGTGCTTCATCACCACAAGATCCTGATCGACGTAGATTCCCGGCGGCGTCTCCCGCAATTCGATCATGACCACGGGCTTGCGCCAACGGGCCTTGACCAGGATGGAATCGTGCGTCGCTCGAACGTTGATGTCGGTCAGCCAGGACATGGACGCGAGATTCCCAGCCACATCTTCAGCCGTCTCGTCGGTCACCGAAAACCGGGTCCCGCCCGCGATCTCGGCCACGCAGTTCTTCAGTTCCCAATTGGCCCACTCCGGGACACCGACGAGCATCAGACGCCCGTCATCGAGGGGAACCGCAGCCTTGACGTAGCCCTCGGCGAACCGCAGGAACGCCCCTGAAGCCGCCAGGAAACAGATCACCGCCACCACCTTGACGATGGAAACCCAGGGCCAATTGCGGATTGCGTTCAACCTTTTTTCCCGGGCCCGCCGGTTGCTCTTCCAGGAGCTGATCCGCTCCTTCAAACTGAATCTCTGCGCCTTCCTGGCCACAAAACACCCTTTATCATTTTTGATTGTTGATGTTTGATTTTTGATTTTTGATTTGGCATTCGCGATGTCGCGGAGCCTCTTCAAATCAACCATCAACAATCACACTTTCTTTCCTTGTCTCTTCGCCGCGGTCGTCCGGACGATCCGAACGCACAGCTCGCTCATCGGAATCCCGAGCTTTGCCGCCGCCTTGGGAAGCAGCGAATGCGTCGTGAAGCCGGGAATCGTATTGGCCTCCAGGGCATACGGCGTCCCGTCCTCGCTCACGATGAAATCAATCCGCGAAAAATCCCGGCATCCCAGAGCGTCGAAACAGGTCATCGCCGCCTCCGCGATCCGGGTCCGCACGGTTTCGTCCTCGATGGTGTCGAACAGGTACTCCGTCCGATCATCGATGTATTTGGCCTGATAGTCGTAGAAGCCGGTCTTGCTGCGGATCTCAATGATCGGCAGAGGCTGGCGGTCGAGAACGCCGACCGTGACCTCCCGCCCCGTGATGAACGATTCGACCATGCAATCGCCGAACTCGTCGCGAACCTGGCAGGCCGCCGCGACCGCTTCGGAACGGCTCTTGACCACGTGAACGCCGACGCTGCTGCCCTGCCGGATCGGTTTGACCACAAACCGCTCTCCAAACTTCTTCAATTGTCCGTCCAGCCCGGCGGAATCGTCGCCGGGAGCGAACTCCACGACAGACGGCACAGCCACTCCCCCCGCTGCGAAGAGCCGCTTGCTGGCCATCTTGTCGAACGCCAGCCGGCTGGCCTCGGGGCCGCACCCGGTGTAAACGAGCCCGCGGTCCTCGAAGACCTGCTGAAGCTGCCCGTCTTCGCCGAACTCCCCGTGCAGGGCCAGAAAGAACACGTCGATGTCCTTGCGGGCCAAGATCGCCATGTCGTCCGGGCGAATGTCGGAAGTCACCACGTCCACGCCGCCCTGACGAAGAGCCTCGGCGACGCACCGGCCGCTCTCCAAACTCACCTCACGTTCACGACCGACGCCGCCGCGGAGGACAGCGACCCTCATCGGTTCCGATTTCTGCGACTTGTCGCAACCGTACAGATTTGTGATGTTTGATTTTTGATTGTTGATTTCAGAGAGCCGAGCTTCCATCATCATTCTCTTCCGTATTTCGATGTCTTCACCGCTGACGTGAAGATCGCTGTCAACGCATTGGCTTCTTCCAAAAGGGCCGTCACTCGCCTGGCGGGCAACAGCGTACCTTCGACTATCAACTCCAACCAGAAGCAGGTTTCGT
>CALMMH010000507.1 GCA_937868145.1 uncultured Phycisphaerales bacterium | reverse complement strand
TCTCTCCGTGCCCTGCGGGGAAGAACGTGACGGTGTCAGGTGCACTTGACGCGTTATGAGGTACCGGCGGAATTGTCGGAAACTCGGCCCGAGTCGCTCCGCTCTCCGCCGGCACCCGGCAAAGCGATAAACGCTCTTGGTTCCGGCCGGAGGCATGACGGGGGAGTTTTTGCCTCTCGCCAAGACGCCAAGATCGCAAAGGTTTGAGGGCTTGCTGACCGCCTATCCTCGGTCCTCCGTTCTTCCTTGGCGATCTTTGCGTCTTGGCGAGAGAATAGATCTTGGTTCCGGCCGGAGGCCGCCCTGGGGCGTTCATATATTTTGTGGCGGATTGTTGATATTTATGAAACATATAGGCGTCACGAAGCGTCTATGTATTGGGAAAGCGAGTTTCAGGCTTGAAGGGTCAAGAGAGGTAAGGGCATGCTCGTGGCTTCCGACTTCACACGTTACACTTCACACTCGGCCGAAGGTTGTTTGTGCGAAACGAAGCCAATGAGGGGAATTTCAAGTTTGAAGTGTCAAGTTTCAAGTGAGATCGATGCGCGAAACGAACCCAATCCGCTGGCGGCAAAGAGGACGACAAGTGCTTTTTGGCAAGAGAGTTATGGCGCATTCGGCCTGGAAGAGGCGATGGGGAAACGAAGCCAATTCGCTGGCGGTCCCTTCGCGTCCCGCGGCGGATTGGCTTCGTTTTGCACAATCGGCCGTGTCGGCCGCACCCGCGTTACCGCGAATCGGGATTTGCCTTTGACGTGCGGAGACGCCAGTGGCTACAATGGCGTCGCATACGGTCCCGTGTCCCAGGAACAGGAGAAAGGCCATGTACCGGATAGGCGTTCTTGTGTGCTCGCTCCTACTGGCGGTTGCGGTCTATGCGGCCGACGACAAACCTACGCTCGACACGGACCCCAATCTGGTCGGCTGGTGGAAGCTCGATGAGACCTCGGGTGCCGTGGCGGCCGACTCCTCGCGGCATCAACGGCACGCAACCCTCAAGGGCGGTTTCTCTTTCGATAAAGGATCGAGCCCGGGCCGTGCGGGCAACGCCATCCGCCTGGATGGAAAAGAAGGCTCCCTCGAAGTGGCCCAATACAAGGGGGTCGCGGGCACGCGGCCGCGGACCGTGGCGGTCTGGATAAAGACCGCGACAACGCAGGGGGAGATCGTCTCCTGGGGCACCGAGGATTTCGGCCGCATGTTCATCTTCTGTTTCATTCGGGGCCGGATCGGGGTCACCCCGAACGGGGGCTACTACTACATGAACCCGGAAACGCACGACGATCAGTGGCATCATGTCGCGGCGGTGGTGCGCCAAGCGGAATCGCCCAATCTGCACGACGATGTGGCTCTGTATCTGGACGGCGTGCTCGCGGAGCCTCACGACATTGGGCTGCTCGATCTGTGGCCGATCGAGACGGGAGACGAACTGAACGTGCGGATCGGCCGCGAATTCAACGGTCTGTTGGACGACCTGCGAATCTACGACCGCGCTCTCTCAGAAGAGGAAATCAACACCCTCTTCAGACTCCAAAGCGACCGTCCCTCGACCTCGTCCTCATCGCAAAGGAACTGAATCATGAAGAACCACGGAATCACCCGACGCGAGTTCATCAGCAACACGACCACAGCAGTCGCGGCGGCGGCCGTTGCGGGAACCGTCCCGAGCGGATTGATCGCTCGAGCGGCCGACGAAAAACCCGTCGACACCTCTAAAATCCTCAACTACAACCCGGACATGGAGTACCGCCGGCATGGCAAGACCGGCCTGATGGTTTCGGCAGCCTGTCTCGGTGGGCACTCTCGCAGCAGCGATCAGGAGCGAAGCGACATCATCACTCGCTGCATCGAAGCGGGCATCAACTATATCGACGCCTGCTGGGACAACGAGGTCATGCGGGACGCCAAGGCGCTCAAGGGCCGGCGGGACAAGATGTACCTCGCGCTCTCGCACGGGGCCAAGGAGGTCCGCAACGAGGACTTCCGCACGTCCAAAAAGCTCCTGGAGTCGCTCGACGAACTGCTGCGAGACTCGGGCCAGGAATACGCCGATCTGTGGCGGATCACCTGCCTGGAGCCCGGCGGCCGGCACACGTTCAACACCGCCTGCGAGATCGTCGATGCCCTGGAGAAGGCCAAGAAACAAGGCAAAACCCGCTTCATCGGCTTCTCTTCGCACGACCGCCGGTGGATCAAGTTCATGATCGAATACTTCCCCCAGATCGAGGTGGTCTGCTTCCCCTTCACGACGATGACGAAGAAAGCCCCGCAGGACAGCCTCTTCGACGCGATCAAGCAGCGAGACGTCGGAGCGTTCGGCATCAAACCGTTTGCCGCCGCATCGCTGTTCGCAGGAACGCCCGAGGAGAACAACCAGCGGGGCCGCCTGGCCATCCGCTACATCCTGCACAGCAACACCGTCATCCCCATCCCCGGCATGAACAGCATTCAGGAGGTGGACAACGTCGTCAAAGCCATCCGGGAACGACGCGAACTCGATGCCGTGGAGAATGCGGACCTCGAACAGGCCGCTCGGCAAACGTGGGCCAATCTGCCGACGACGTACCAGTGGCTCAAGAAATGGGAATATGTCTGATTCGGCGTCCCCGGTCGGCACCTTGTGAATGGACAATCCGTATGACGCTCTCTCGGCACGTCTACAACCCCACGGTATGCCTGATCTTGGTTTGCCTGCTCACGGCTTTGACCTTCGCCGGGTGCGAGCGAACGGACGCAACCGCACAGTCAACCATAACGACCGGCAAGACCCCTGGGGTCCCGGCCCTCACCGACGCCCCTGTCGAACTCCCGCCGGCCCCCCTCCTGTTGCTGGACGAAACCCAGGAGAGTTCGACGACCGGGCCGGCGGCCGACAACAGCCGATGCTTCGTCTGCCACATCAACTATGTAGAAGAGCAGATCGCCGCAAATCACGCGCGTCAGAACATCGGCTGCGTTCATTGCCACGGCGCCAGCGACGCCCATATCGCGGATGAATCCTGGGGCTCGGGCGGAAACGGCACCGCTCCGGAGATCATGTATCCCCGAGACAGGATCAACCTGGCGTGCATGCCCTGCCATCCCCAGGAGAAGCTTGCTACGACACGGCACGAGCCCGCTCTGGCCACTTCCAGTTCCAGGGTCTGCACCGATTGCCACGGGAACCATCGCCTGCCTCAGCGACGATGCACGTGGCGATAGAACAACCTGCGACGCCGAACTCCTGTCGGAACCGCCCGGAAAAGACGATTGGAGGGGAATCTCGTCCGACTTCCGCAGAATTCTTGCACCGTCGGTTCTCCGGGAGTATGATAGGCTCTCCCTTGCGAAAGGAGAGCTGTGCTCTCGCCGAGCGATATGCCCTTGACTGATTAGATCGTGGTGTATATAGTAGTAACTACGAATAGTCTTCTCATGGGGACTCGAGCCGGGCACAGGAACGCGACAAACGGGTTTCTGATGAGGGAACAGGCATGAAAGGGACGACAAAGGCGAACAAGAGGCGTGAGATCGAAAAGCAAATGACGGATTTTCAGGCTCTGTGCCGGGGAGCCGGCCTGAAAGTCACGCCGCAGCGAATGGCCGTCTACAAGGCCCTCGTGGAGACCACGGAGCATCCGTCGGCCGAGACCGTGTTTCGCAAGCTCCGACGAACCTTCCCCAGCATCTCGCTGGATACGGTCAACAGGACCCTGCTGACGCTCAGCGAGATGGGGGCCGCATTCATCGTGGAAGGTTCGGGCGACGCCAAGCGATTTGACGCCAATCTCAGCACGCACCAGCACTTCAAGTGTCTTCAATGCAGACGGATTCTGGACTTCCACCATGAGCCGTTCGATCAAATCGACATCCCGGCGAACCTGGCCGGACATGTCACCGTACTGAAAAAAACGGTCTACCTGGAAGGCCTGTGCGATCATTGCAGGAAAGAGTCTTGAGTCTCGAGGTCCAGGTCCATTGTCGCGGCAGACGCCTTTGGGAACCTGGGATTCCAGACGGAACAACAATAGCCATGATGGACGGAGATGACAGATGAATCTAAAGGGCACGGAGACGGAAAAGAACCTGCTGACCGCGTTTGCAGGCGAATCCCAGGCCAGGAACCGCTACACGTACGCGGCGGAGAAGGCCCGGGAAGAGGGCTACGAGCAGATTGGTGCGATCTTCGAGGAGACGGCCAACCAGGAGAAGGAACACGCCAAGCGGCTGTTCCGGTTCCTCGAAGGCGGGGACGCCGAGATCCAGGCCGCCTTCCCGGCCGGGGTGATCGGCAGCACGCTGGACAACCTGCACCACGCCGCGGCGGGCGAACATTACGAGACCACGGAGATGTATCCGGGTTTTGCGAGAATCGCGGAAAAGGAAGGGTTCACGGAGATCGCCGCCGTGTTCAAGAAAATCGCGGTGGCCGAGAAACGCCACGAGGAGCGATACGTCGCGCTGGCCAAGAATGTCGCCGAGGGCCACGTTTTCAAGCGTTCGACGCCCGTCCGCTGGGTGTGCCGCAACTGCGGGCTCGTCCACGAGGGCCCCGAAGCCCCCAAAGTCTGTGCCGCATGCCAAAAACCCCGATCGTACTTCGAGATCGAGGCAGTCAATTACTGACCTGCGAATAGCTAACTGGACTTTTGCAGAATGGCCATTTTGCAAAAGTCCAGTAGCTGACTGTCCGGGT
>CALMMH010000506.1 GCA_937868145.1 uncultured Phycisphaerales bacterium | reverse complement strand
GGCGCGCGTCGAGATCGCCGGGCCGGGCTTCATCAACCTGCGGCTCAAACCGCAGTACGTGGCATCGGAGCTGCTCCGCATCGCGGACGAGGACGGCGACCGACTCGGCATTCCAGCGACGGCCTCGCCTCAGACCGTCGTCGTGGATTTCTCCAGTCCGAACGTCGCCAAGCAGATGCACGTGGGCCATCTGCGTAGCACGATCATCGGCGACAGCCTCTGTCGGCTCCTGGAGTTCGAGGGCCACAAGGTCATCCGCCAAAATCACATCGGCGACTGGGGCACCCAGTTCGGCATGCTCATTCGCTACATTATCGAGCATCGAACGACAAAATCGCAACCAGCGGCTGAGCCCCTGCGGAACGATCTGTCGGTCGCCGACATGGAAGAGCTGTATCGGAAAGCCAAGCAAGTCTACGATGCGGATCCGCAGTTCGCCAAGGAGTCTCGCGACTGGGTCGTGAAACTGCAAAGCGGAGATCCCGACGCCCTTGCGTTCTGGCGAAGCATCGTTCAGGCGTCGCTTGAGGAATCCCAAGAGATCTATGACCGCTTGGTGGTGCGACTTACGGAGGACGACGTCCGCGGCGAGAGTTTCTACAACGACAAACTTCCCGCCGTGGTGGCGGATCTGCAGAAGGCGGGCTTGGCGGTCGAGTCGGACGGCGCGATCTGCGTGTTCCCGCCGGGGTTCAAGACCAAGGATGGCGAGCCCCTGCCCTTCATCATTCAGAAGTCCGACGGCGCGTTTCTTTATGCAACGACGGACTTGGCAGCGATGCGGTACAGGATCAACGAGCTCAAGGCCGACCGGATCGTCTATGTCACCGACGCCCGGCAGATCCAGCACTTTCAGATGCTCTTCAACGTGGCCGAGATGGCCGGCTGGGACACCCGCGACGGACGGAAGATCGACTTGGTCCACGTCACCTTCGGCAGCGTCCTGGGCGAGGACGGCAAACCGCTCAAGACCCGCTCCGGCGAGAACGTCAAACTCAAGGAGTTGCTTGACGAGGCCGTCGAGCGGGCCAAGGCCGTCGTCAAAGAGAAGAACCCGGACCTTTCCCAAAAGGAAAAGGACGACGTCGCCCAGGCCGTCGGCATCGGCGCGGTCAAGTACGCGGATTACTCGAACAGCCGGACCAGCGATTACGTCTTCAGCTTCGACAAGATGCTCGCCATGGACGGCAATACCGCTCCCTACATGCAGTACGCCTACGCCCGCGTCCGATCCATCGAGCGAAAGGCCCAGAGCAAGGGCGTGGACATCCACCGCGAGTTGCAGAGCGCCAGATCGCTGAACCTGAGCGAACCGAGCGAACTGGATCTCGCCAAGCACCTCGTTCGCTATAACGAAGCGCTCGAATCGGCGATCGGCGATTACCGGCCGAACTACCTGACGGCCTATCTGTACGAACTGGCCCAGAAATTCAGTGGCTTTTATACGAATTGCCCGGTCCTCGACGCGTCGCCGGAGAGCCGTCCCACGCGGTTGCTGCTGTGCGATCAGACGGCCCGAACGATCCGCCACGGCCTGAGCGTTCTGTTGGGCATCGCCGTGGTCGAGCAGATGTGAGGAAATCACCATGAAGATCGTTCAGAAGGAGTTCGGGGTCAGCACTCACAGCCGGACGGAGATGGTCGATGTCACCAGCCGGATCGAGGCCGCCGTCCGCGACGCAGGGATCCACAACGGCGACGTGATCGTCTTTTGTCCGCACACCACCGCCGCCATCACGATCAACGAGAACGCCGATCCCGCGGTCGTCCACGACATGCTCATGGTCTTCGACCAGGTGATCCCCCGCTCCCACCCGGGCTACCGCCACGACGAAGGCAACTCCGACGCCCACTGCAAAAGTTCTCTCGTCGGCTGCAGCGAACAGATCCTGATCCACGACGGGCGGCTCACCCTGGGGACATGGCAAGGAGTCTACTTCTGTGAGTTCGACGGCCCACGAAGCCGCACGGTCATCGTGCAAGTCCGAGGCGAGTGAACCAGCCTGCTGTCACGACCCCGTCACCGAACGACGCACCCGGGCCGCGATCTCGGACGGAATCCGGACGATTGCAGGCGGCAAAGAACACGACGTCCACACCCTTCGTAGAACCATGGGAACGTGCCCCTGCAAGCGGTTCCATCCGCGCATAAAAATGGCGAGGTGGTGGGACCGGCTGGGGGGGAGACCGGTGTGCCACGCTGCCTCGCCGAGGATCAAGAAACTGTCCAAGGACAGTAATAACAGCAACTGGGATTCAAAGAACACGGTGCTCTATCCAAACTTCCCCGGCGACTCAAGCCATAAAACGGGGCACACATCAGGGGTTTTCTCCCACCCCAGTCCACTCCATTGGTATCGATTATGATTATACCCCCGACGTCACTTCCCTGCAAGATAAAATCGGGGGAATTGTCGCTTTTTTCGCGACATCGAGAAACTGTAAAATCACGTAAGTCATTTATTAATAAGCCTTTACGACATGTCGCGACGTGTGGGTCCCGGAAGTGACATTTTTCTTGCGCCAAGCCTCGCCTAGGTCTGCTGCACCTCGACAGCACGCAGATCAGCATGTATTTTGGCAGAATGCCCCCCCGACGGCACGCTCGGAGCCCGTTCCGACCGTTTCTCCCATCCCCCAAAAGGAATACGTCCTGACAACGGCGTTGCCATGCGTCATCCTCGCATTGACCGGATTTGGTGCGACACCCTCAATAATAACCTCTTGTGCGAAACCGCAGATTTTCATACACTAGGACCGTCGACCGAGTGTCTGGTCGCGAAATGGATTGATGCACTACACTCGTTCACAGCCGCTAGACATGACGAAAATCGCAGAAAGAATCGAACGCGTCGAAGGGATCATCAAGGAAACCTGCGCCAGGGTAGGTCGTGACCCCGAGGACATCCGACTCGTCGTCGTGACCAAATCGGCCGAATGGGAGCAGATCCAGGAGGTGATCCGCCTCGGATACGGCCATCTCGGCGAAAACCGCGTCCAGCAACTTAAGAAGGTTGCCGGCCAGGTCGAGGAGTTCCTCGCACACTCGCCCGAGGACGCCGGTCTGCCCAAAGAGATCCACTGGCACCTGATCGGCCACCTCCAGCGCAATAAGGTGCGTCAGATCCTTCCGTCGATCTCGCTGGTCCATTCCGTGGACACTCTGCGGCTGGCGGAGGAGATCAACAACTCCGCGGCCAAACTGGACCTGTGCCCCAAGGTGCTGCTCCAGGTGAACACGTCCAACGAACCGCAGAAATACGGCGTCCCGGTCGGGGCCGCCACCCACCTGGCCGAGCAGATCGAAACGCTGCCCCATCTGAAACTGATCGGGCTGATGACCATGGCCCCGCTGACCCGCAACAAGGACGTGGTCCGCACCTGCTTCACCCGCGCCCGCGAACTCCACTGCGAGATGCGAGGCGAGAAGATCGTCGGCAGCCAGTTCACCGAACTGAGCATGGGCATGAGCTCGGACTACGAGATCGCCATCGAGGAAGGGGCGACCATCCTTCGTCTGGGCTCGGCCATCTTCGCCGGATAAGAACTTCCGAAAAACAGACATTCGACCTCGATTCTTCCAGGAAATCTGTTTCACGATTTCCTTGAAGAATCGATCTATCCAAGTCTCTGGCGTGGACATCCCGTTTTGGAGAGAAGAATCGTGAAACGGATTCTTCTCTCCCAAAGTAGGTCGAATGCCCGTTCTTCGGAAGTCCGTCCCTCATTCGAACAAATCCCCAAAGTGATGCGCGGAATCGGACGAAATACTAATTGCCGAAACCGCGTACAGGGACGTGCGCTGCACTTCCCGACGCCAGAGAAAAAAGGCGATCATTATGGGGCTCACGAAATCAGCAAGCAACACCGGCGCACCGGAAGGATTCATCGATGTGGTCTATCTGTCCGATAAACCGCACATGCCGGCGGAAATCCGACGGTTGTTCCGCCAGAAGAAGCTTTCCTCCTACATGCTCCATCTGGACCATTACAGCGACATTCGCGCCCGGATCGATCGGATCGGGACCGTCCTGGTGGACGCCGAGGGGATCGACATCACGCAAGACCAACGGCTGGGCCGGGTGCTCGAGGCCCTCGAACGGGACAACCTCGGGATCGTCCTGCTCACGCAGCGGGTCAAGAAGCCCATCCGCAGTTTCTCTCTGATCTCGTCGGAGACCAGCTTCTCGATGACCAAGAGCGTGGACGCGATCTCCATGGACGACCTGTGGTCCAGCATCAGCGTCAACCTGGCGCAGCGCAAACATCAGAACTCCGGCATCGCAACCAAGCCGCCGGGACCGACCAGCCTGTCGGAACGGCTCTGGGACAAACGGCCCACCGATCCGTCCGAGACGCATGGGTCCTTTGTGGACAGCGTGAAGGAGCAGTTGCGACTGGCCGGTCTGCTTCAGCGGGACTTCCTCCCGGCCCAGTTGCCCAACAGCGACGACCTGCAGTGGATGGTCACCTTTCTCCCGGCCGAGTGGGTGTCGGGCGACATCTACGACGTAGCCCGCATCGACGAGCAGCACATCGGGTTCTATATCGCCGACGCGGTCGGTCATTCCATGCCGGCGGCCCTGTTGACCATGTTCATCAAGCAGGCTCTCGTGATGCGGCAGACGGTCGAGAAGAACTACCGCATCTTCCCGCCCGCCGAGGTCATGAAGAACCTCAACATGAAGATGGCCGGGCAGAAACTCTCCGGCTACCAGTTCGCCACCTGTTGCTACTGCCTCCTCAACGTCAAAACGCGTCAACTCACCTTCGCCCGGGCAGGCCATCCCTACCCGATCCTGCTGCGACAAGGCGAAGCACCCATGCAACTTCAGGCTCGCGGCTCGCTGCTGGGGATCTTCGAAACCGCGGACTTCGTCCAGGAAACAGTCCAGCTCCAGGCGGGCGACAGGCTCCTGCTGTACTCCGACGGCGCCGAGACCCTGGTCGGGCGTCTCCATGACAAGAACGGTTTCCAATGCACCGAGGAGTTCTTGGCCATGAAGGACTGTCCGATTGCCGAGATCGTGGACCGCCTGACGGAATCGGCCCGCAACCGCGAGATCGATCCGGCGGAAGTGGATGACCTGACCCTCGTGGGCCTGGAGATCCGCTGACCGGGACTCCGCAGGCGTAGCTTCAGACCGCACGACGCGTCCATCGGCGCTCTTTTCAGCCTCGTGCAGCACTCAGAACGCCCCCTCCGTTCCCCGCAGACTCCCGCTCCAGCGGGACGGACACGCCCAACGTGAGATTCCTTCCGAAATTGGCTTCGTTTCGCACGATCGATCGTGAAGTGTTTCAGCCGAAGGCGGCGTCGCCCGTCCCTCGTCGCTCGCAACAACGCCGTAAGGCGTCCCCGTAGCACGGGCGTCCCGCCCGTGATTTCCGTCCGCCGCGTTCGTAGTGACGCCGCCAGGCGTTATCTTCTCGTTACGTTTGAAATCTGAAGTCTGAAGTGGGAAGTCAGAACGGCTTTCTTCGACTCCGGGTGGCAGCGGCAAGCGGAGTCCTCGGAGCTTGCCGATGGCTTCCTCGCAGGGACAAGACCCTCGGCAAACGAGTTTGCCGCTGCCACTCGGACTGGAACCTCCGAAATCCGCCACCCCATCCGGATCGCATCCGTCGCTCGAAACTTGACACTTCACACTTGAAACTCCTCCCGATCCCGGCTCTGCGCCAAACGAAGCCAATTTCGCCCCTGCCATGGCCTCCTGATCCGCTGCGAGACCACTTTGCAGATCCAAAGCCAAGATCGGAGTTATGGCCACAGAGTCCACAGAGGGCACAGAGCCCGGAGGGTAAGAACCGGGTGAAGAAACGAGAGGCTCACAAATCGCGGCGTTCTTCCCCTCCCGTCCTGGTCTTTCTCTGTGTCCCTCTGTGACCTCTGTGGCAACCTTTCTTAAATCTTCACCGGGTCCTCGCTCCGAATGCGGAAGTCCTTCCGGCCCGGCCGCCGCCGTGCGGGTTTCCCGCTCCCGGCGCAGATACGCCATCGTCCGGTACAGGCTGCTCTCGATCCGCCGTTCGTAGACCAATAGCCGGTCCAGCACCTGGGCGCGGGCGAAGTCCGTCATCACCACCTGTCCCAGGA
>CALMMH010000505.1 GCA_937868145.1 uncultured Phycisphaerales bacterium | reverse complement strand
CGGGCGTCGAATCGCTCGTCGAGCCGCTGAACCCGAAGCTCGTACTGTTGCCGGAGCCAGGGAGAACGATTCTCGAAATTCGGATCGGCCGGCCGGGCGCCCGCCACGCGGTAGATCGCGTCGGCGAAAACGCGGATCACCTGGCAGTCGCCTACGTACATGTCTCGCGGATTGGCCAGAACGTTCTCTTCGCCGACAACGAGCAGCTTCATCTCGGGCGTGTAGGTCAGGTAACGGGACAGGGCGTCGATCGCCTTGGGATCGCTGAGCTTCTTGTACTCGGGCAAATCACTGATGCGCTCGTCGGGTCCCAGCACGACCAGCTTCACGCCGTCGGCCATGAGGGCCTTGAGGATGTCGTGACGGTAGGCGAACATCCGGCGGATGGTCTCGTTGGCGTGCAGCAAAGCTTCATTGCTTGCGTGACGGCCGAGAACGGTGAACTCGCGGGCCCAGGTGAACTTGGTGTAGAATGGGTCGATCTGGAACCTCGCCGGCGGTGCAATCACATTCGGCAACTTCTGTAGCCACGAGTAACGCCAATCCTGCTCGGGACTCAGGTTGAACGCCGTGCGGCACAGCTCATAGCCGACGGGATCATAAGCTTTGAGTTGTTCGCGATGTCCGATCGGCCCATGATTCCAGTTATTGACGCGGTTGCAGTCGAAGTAGACCTGGGCGATTTCGGCCCAATACTCGCCGGCGTTGGTGCCCGCGTAGGTGTTGAAGTAGAGGCCTTTGTTGCGTGCGTTCTGGTAGGCGTCGCGTTTGCGCTGCCGCCAGGTCGGGTCGATGCGGCTCAGCGTTCCATCGATCGTGTGACAGAACTCGTGGACCGCGATGCTCTCGTCGTCGTAGCGGTCGATCGGCAGACTCAGAAGGTTTTCCTCGCCGAAGCTGGTGGGCAGGCCGCCCGTGCCGCGGACCCGCTCGTTCTGAAACTCAGGATTGGGACTGTTGCGGTACTCGGGCATGTCCGTGTAGACCTGGTCTTTGCCGATGACGATCAGGTACATGCCGTCCTCGACCATCGCCTGGAGCACGTCGGGCCGTCCGGCGAGCATGTGAGTGACGATCTCATAGGTTCGCTGCAAGGCCAAGTCCGCGACCTCGCCCGCAGCCGCGACGGGCAGGCCTTTGACATCGACGTGTTTCGTGTAGAACTTCCGGGCGGCTTCGCGGTCGTCCTCATTCACCATGTTGAAAAACGACTCCGGCGGGGCAGTCACCTGGGGACCATCCGTATTCGTGCTCGATTGCGCCTGCGTCCAGGCGGCCGACGCCAGAACCACCCAGGCAGCCATCACGGTCTGTCTCATCGATTGGGCCTCCACACCTGTCTGAATCAGACTCTGAAACGAATCACCTGTGCAGGGTAGGACGATGCTCCCGCTTCGGATATTTCACGAACCGCCGTTGTCGGCAAACGCGGTGTCGAGAATGTACCGGCAGTTGATGACTTTCTCAACGAGATCCAGCGGCAAATAGTAATAGTGGTTCGAAGCCTCGAAGCCGATCCGCGAATCCTCCAATGTGAGACTGAACAGCCGCCGGGCGGTTTCGATCTCGTCCTGAAGGGTCTTTCTGGCGGTTTCTACGCACGCTTTGCGTTCACCGTCTTGGAGCGAGTTCGAAAGCAGTGTATTTCTCGCCATGATGAAGCGAATCTGGTTTGCGATGCTGCGGAAGTGCAAGCCGGCGGCTTCGGCCAGGACCAGATCCGTATGCAGGTTCGCTTTTTGGGCGGGCGAGACTGCTTTGCCCTGCGCGGCGCGAAAGGCGTCGAGCCCTTCATCCCAGCCGGCGGAGATCTTCTCGAATTGTCCCGCCAGGACCTCCGCCGGGTAGATCGCACGCCATCCGTTCAGGTCGTCGTACGGAAATCCGACCATGGTCGCGCCATAACCGGTGGGCTTGGAGTACAGGAGATTGGAGGGGCCGCACTGTGCGGGTCCCTGATACAAGAAACCGCCATGGTAGGGATACTCGGAAAAAGCGACGCTGAACTTCGACCACGCGACCAGCACGTCCGGGGCGGCGTCTGCGCCGTAACGGGACTCGCCAATCTGCGTCAGCGCCTGCTCGACGGTGGGCGTCGGTTTGGAATCGAAATACTTCGCGAGTTCCAGGTTGGGCGACGGGTATCCGCCGAGGCTCCAACTCATCATGAACCCGTCGATATCAGTCTGGGTCAGGTTGCTGTAATGCTGGGCGACGAGGTTCATCACGGGCAGATAGGGCACCGCCGACAGTTCCCACGAGCAATTGGCCTGAATCTTCGCGACGGTCTTGAGTCCTCGCTTCTTGGCCAAGGCCCAGTGCTTTGCCGCTCGCGGGCCGGGCCCGACCGCCGAAATCGAATACTCCCCGACGCCGCTGCTGACTCCGCCGCGAGTGATGGGCTTGCCCCATTCGCTGACGCACATCACGTAGATGTTGTCGGGCAGGGTCTCAATGATCTGCGAGGCCCAGTCCGGACCGCCCCATCCGGCAGAGGTGCCGTCCGGCCAGCCCCAATCATACGCGATGACCCTGGCCTGCGGGTTCCCGGCCCATACCCCTTCGGCGATCGTGCGGTTGACCTCCGCGATGACTTCCGGTCCAGATCGCTTCGAACATCGGGGACAACTCTCGGCGCCTCGGCCGTGGCTGTAGCAGTTCGTAAGGTTCTCGGAGGCGGTGATCGCGAAGACGCCGCCCAGGTGCGGCACCTGCTTGAAGACGTACGTCAGGGAATCCGTCAGCCACCGGCGAACCTCGGGAGTCGACGTGCACAGGGCGAAGTAGTTGCCCTCCTGCACGCCCTTGAGGTGTTCGCGACCCTGGAAGAACGACGCCTCCATGGCTCGCGGCTCGTTCATATACAGATAGATGTCGATGCCGAACCTTCCGGCCCGCTCGACAAGTCGCCGCAAATTGGCGATTCTTTGCTCGCAGTTGTCGTCCGGCTCGGGAAACAGAGCGCTCGGAGCGAGTTGACGCAGCACGACGTGAAGCCAGACGCCGTTGACGCCGAGATCGGACAACTGCCGGAGCAAACCGTCGGGATACGGGTCCAACTCGGGATTGAGCAGCGGATCGCCGAAGACGCCGCAGTAAGAATAGAGGAACCGGATCTTTTTGGGGGTCGTCGCCGCATCTGCGGATCTTTCTGCCTGCACAGGTGTCGTCGTGGACAGGCTCCGAAGGAAGTCGAATCGAGGCGTCCACGATTCGGCAAATTCCCCTGCAAAACTCGCCGTCACGACTTCCTTGATCTGCTCGCACCGTTTGGCCGCAACCTCGTTCGGTTCGCTATAGTGAAGGGCCGAGCACGAGGGCTTGAGCGAGCCCAGCTTGATCCAGAGAAAGTCGTCTTCGCGGAGCGCAAAGGCGAGTTTGTCTGCGTCCCAGCCGAGTAGTTGAAGCAGTTGCTCGTAGGGCAGGAGGTGCCAGTTCCGCCTGATGATCGTGATGTATCCTCGCTGCTGGTACTCGGCCCCAGGCGTCCGGTGGGTCGGCAGGCCCATGGAGAGCCCCATGTCCCGGACCTTCTCCGGCGTCGTGTCGAGTACCTCGGCCATCCGTTCCAGCGAAACCATCTCCCAGTTCCGCCAGACGAAGGCATGCACGCGATCGGGGAAATGAGCGAACGCGACAGGGGCACGAGGGTCGACCGGCGGCAACGAATCCGCGGTTCCGGGACGAACCCAGGCCAGCACAAAAACAATGATCCAGACCGCTGCGAGAGCACCGCTGCGTTTCATGCGTTCTCCTTCCGGCTGCACCCAGATCGGCCTCGGAACCGAATCCACGATTGGCCGGTTGAAGGCTCGGTTGTTGTTGTACGGCGTCGCGGCGGAGAAATCAAGTAATGGCGGCTACGGCCTGCTTTCTTTCTCGTCGGCAGAGACGTCCTCTGTTCTTGCCTGATTCAGTTTTTTCACGTCGTCGATCTGTCCCTTGAGCGTCTCGACCTCTCTCCGCAACTCGTCGACCGTCCTTCGCAATTCGACGATCTCCTCGGGCACGAGCGGCTTTTTTTCTCGCAGCCGGTCCGTTGCCTCACGAGCCTGACGCTGAATCGGATCGCGCCGATCGTCTCCGCAGAAAGTCTCCACGACCGGAAGGGCCTTCGGATCGCCGAGCGTGCCGAGCGCCGATAGCGCGCCGCCGCGAACCGCGGGTCTTCGGCAGTTCACGCAGCCGATGAGGAACTCTCGCACATTCGTCCGGTCATCCTGATCGCAGGCGATCCGAGCCAGCACATCCAGTCCGCGGGCAAAGTCCCAGGAACTGAACTGAGCCTCGCGATCTCGCAGGACGGCCGTCAGTTCGGGGATGAACGTCGGATCGCTCAACGTGCCGATCGCGTCGATCGCGGCCATGGCCAACTCGTTCCGATAGGACGTCGATTGGAGATAGCGGGACACGGTCTCCCTCGTTTGAGGCGAGTGGAAACGTCCCAGGCCTCGGATCGCCGCCATGAGAATCTCCGGGTTCCTTTCACCGGCCAGGACGCTTTCCATGCACGTCGGGACCTCGGGACGGTAGAAAGCCCCGACGGCCTGAACCACGCGGAGGCGGACGCGGGCATCGCTCTGCTCCATCGAATCGACCAGGGCGTCGAATGCCTCGTCGGTGTGGATCTCCTGAAGCGCCGCCGCCGCTTCGATGCGAACGCCATAGAAAGCATCGCCATTGACGGCGTCCTTGAGCTTGCCGATCGTCTTCTTGTCCTTCTCTCCTTTCAGAGCCTCGACGGCCAGGAGCCGACCGATGACATCAGACTGGTTTTCAAGCTCCGCATAGAGCATTTCCCGCGGCACGTCGAACTTGACTCTCGCCAGCAGGGTCAACTCGGGGTCGAATCGCACGATCCTGGGTTCCGCAGGCAGGGCGAAGTAGAAATCGTGCTGTGCGGCGTCGATCGTCACGTCGCGGTCGAGCGTCCGGCCGCCCACATAGAATCGGACCTTGGTCGGCAGGAGAAACGGCTCGCCTGTTTGCGTCTGCTTGACGGTGATCTTGGCCAGCTTGTCCTCGTGCCGCCATTCGTAGGCGATTTCGAGCGAAGGGCAGCCGCCGTGATAAAGCCACTGGTCGAAGAACCGGTCGAAGGATCGGCCGGACAATTCCTCGACGATTCTGCGGAGGTCCTCTGTGACCACCGTCCCCAGCGCGTGCCGTTCGAGGTAAGTCCGGATAATGCGATGGTACAGGGCGTCGCCCAACTGGCTGCGAAGCATATGGACGATCCAGCCGCCTTTGGCGTAAGCGCGGTAGTCGAACTGCTCGTCGGCGTCCCTGTAGCGACGGGTCACGACGGGTTTGTCGTCTGTCTGCGAGACGATCCCGCGAGCGGACGACAGGAGCTTGTACAGCAGGGTGTCCCGGCCGTTGCAATGGCCGTCGTAGAGCATCTCGTAGTAGACTGCGAAGCCCTCGTTGAGCCACAGATGGCTCCAGTCCTTGCACGTGACCAGGTCGCCCATCCACTGGTGGACGAGTTCATGGGCGACCAGGTCCTGGCTGGAGCGAATGTTTTCGGTCTCCCTCGTGAAGAGCGTGCCGTCCGTCAGGATCGTCAGGGAGGTGTTCTCCATGCCGCCGGCCATGAAGTCCGCGACAGCCACCTGGTCGTATCGGTCCCAGGGGTACGGCACGCCGAGCTCCTGCTCGAAGAATTCGATCATCTCGGCGGTGCCCTCGAAGGAACTGGACGCCTGGGCGATCTGGGACGGGACCGTATAGAAGGCCAGGGGGATATCGCGGCATCGGGATTCAATCTTCTCGAACCGTCCGGCCGCGAGAGCAATGAGGTAATTGACGTGAGGCTTCTCCTGGAGCCAGCGAACGGCCTTGAGGCCCGTTTGCGGATCGATTTCCTCAGACACGAGCCGGCCGTTGGAGAGCGCCGTCATCTCCGGCGGCACCCGGCAGACGACCTCGGAGCTGAACCGTTCGTTGGGGTAATCGAAGCCCGGATACCAGCAGGGACCGTCGTGGCATTCGCCCAGCGTGAACAAATGACTGTCGCCCTCGGGGTATCCCAGAGACGGCGTGCGGAAGTAGAGGCCCCGCCGAGGTTCGGCGTCATAGCGGATCGTGACGGTGGTTGTCTCGCCGGGCAGGACCGGCGGACTAAAGGCGATCGCGATGGAGGTGTCGGTCTTGGTGTACCCGGCGAGCTGCGACTGCGATTCGATGGCCGTAATGTTCAGGTCGATGGCGTCGAGCTTCAGTTCCGTCAAAGGCTTGACCAGCGGCGTAAACACGAGGGTCGTTGTCCCCTGGATGGTTCGGGCGTCGAAGTTGGGGGTAATGTCGATTGTCACGTGCGTGATGTCGACGGGGCGGTCGGGGGCGTAGCGAGGCAGTGCGTCGCCTTCGCCGGGCGCCGCCAGTCTCCGGGCCGATCCGCAGGAAAGCGTAGCCGCGTGGGTTTCGAGGCCACCGATCGTCATTGCGATCAAGAACCACGTCAGTCGACTTCGTATCTGCCGGCTTGTCATCGTGCAATCCGCCTTTCATTGCGATTCCGAACACGGCATCGTCCGGTTCCGTGTCCGTCGGATGCGTGCAGCGGAGTTTCATGGTATCCGGGAGACGCAATCGAGGCAAGGATCGGCCCCTGTAGAGACCGAGGGGACATTTCTGGGTTGCATTGCCGCTGCGGGAGGATAGGATTCTACTGAAGTCGTGGACATTCAATATCGCCAGGATGTGCTGAGCACATCCTTCATTCGAAAGGCGCAACATGAGCGATTTTCGACGAGACGTGTTCCTCCGGATTGCTGCGGTTGGGTTCAGCCTGTTCTTTTCGGGCTCCGGCTGGGCCAAGGTGCGGGCCTGGGAAGGGACCATCACGATTCCCACCTATGGCTGGGCGGAGGACGTCAATCCGAAGTTCTGGGCTCTGGAGGATCAGATCAAACTTTCGACCACGGTCAAAGGGGCGATCGTATACCCCTATCCGATGCAAGATCATCTCTACCGGGACAAAGAGGACCGCACGTACAAGGCGCTGTTTTTGGAAAACGAGTACCTGAAGGTGACCTGCCTTCCGGAACTGGGAGGACGGTTGCACTCGGTGTTCGACAAAACTCAGGGCAAGGAAACCTTTCACCTGAACAACGTGATCAAGCCGAGCATGATCGCCATGCGAGGGGCCTTCATCAGCGGCGGCGTCGAGTGGAACGCGGGACCGCAGGTGCACACCGTCACGATTCTTTCGCCGGTCGATGCGCTGGTGGGGACAAACGACGATGGGTCCGCCTATCTGGAAGTGAGCAACCTGGAGAAGACCCTGCGAACGCGATGGACCGTCCGCGTGACGCTGCACCCGGGCAAGGCCTATCTCGACGAGCAGATCCGCATCGTCAACCCGGTGGACGCGGTCAACCCGTATTATTTCTGGAACTGCACCGCATTCCCATGCCACCAGGCGACTCGCTTCATCTACCCGATGACGCTCGGCACCGACCACAACGGCACGGAGTTCTTCTCCTGGCCGGTCGACAAGGGCAAGGACCTGTCGTGGCTGAAGAACTACGAGACCTGGGCCTCGATCTTCTCGGTCGACTGCGTGTTCGACTTCTTCGGGGGCTACGACGTCGCTGCGGACCGGGGCGTCGTGCAGGTGGCGAATCACTACGAACTGAGCGGAAAGAAGGCCTGGACCTGGGGTCAGTGGGACTTCGGGCTCGTCAGCCAGAAGAACCTCACGGATGACGATGGGCCGTACATCGAGATCCAGAGCGGCCCGCTGCCGACCCAGTCGGATTACGGAATGTTGATCCCGCGGCAGGAGGTCTCCTGGCGCGAATGGTGGTACCCCGTGCACGGGCTCGGCGACGGGTTCGAGTTCGCCACGAAGGATGTGGCCGTCCAGACGTCGCGAACCGGCGGCGATCTGGAGCTTCGAATTCTCGCGACGGGCAAGTTCCCGCGGACGACTTGCACTCTGTCCCAGCAGGGCAAAGACCTTCTGTCGAAACAGATGGATCTTTCCCCGGCCGCTCCCGGGGTGATAACGTTGTCTCCGCGGCCGGAGGGTCCCGTGGATGTGATCCTTCGCACTCAACGCGGCGACGTTCTGGCCTCGTTCGCGACACCATTGCCGATTCCCAAGACGGACCCTGCCCGTCGCCCCGCATGGACGACGGCTTCTGACGACCAGTTGACGCCCGAGGAGAAATACCTCAAGGCCCAGAAGCTGGATCTGGCGACGAACCGTAAGAGAGCCCGCGAGTCCTATGAGAAGGTCCTGGCCGACGATCCAGGGTTTGCCCCGGCGTTGCGGGCACTAGCCATTCTCGACACGGAAGCGGGGCTCTATGAGAGCGCGATCACGCGGCTGACCAAGGCGGCGGAACGTGATCCCGGCGATGGTTTGGCGTGGTACTTCCTCGGCGTCAATCGGCTCAGGACCGGCGACGCGGAGGAATCGCTTCGCTGTGCCCGCAAGGCGGCGCTTTGTCTGGAGACAGGGCCCCTGGCCCTCGATCTGGCCGGCCGGGCCCATATGATGCTTGGAGACAAGCGTGCCGCCGTCGAGGCTTTTGGGAAAGCCATGCGCGCGAACCCCAGAGATGGAATTGCGAGAGACCATTGGC
>CALMMH010000504.1 GCA_937868145.1 uncultured Phycisphaerales bacterium | reverse complement strand
GTCGCCGCCGAAGCGCTGGAGCTGCCGGGTGAGCAGGGCGTTGAGCACGCTGGCGGCCAGGATCGCGCCATGGTCGGTGAAGGCGTAGGGCAGATACCGTCGGCCACCTCGGCCAGCCTGCACGTTTGAGGTCGCAAATTGCGACCTCAAACGCTCGGCCTCCTCCAGGGTCAACTGAAACATGAAATCCGAGGGAAAACGCCCCATGTTGCGTCTGACCTGCTCGTTAAGACGTTTGGTCGGGACACCGTACAGTTCAGCCAGATCAGAGTCGAGAATGACCTTCTGGCCGTGGATCAGCAGAATCAGACTCTGAACCCGCTTGATCGGTACGATCGATGCCCCATCGTGGATGTCCTCGCCATCCGGCCTATTGCCCCTGTCTTTGTCTGACGCCATGGCCTCTTCTCCCGAACGCGTTACGCTCCAACTCATTCGTCGCAGCTTCATCGGGGGTGTCTCTCTGGGGAGGATTATCGCGGGCGTCTGGGAAGGAAGCAAGGGTAAAATTGCGGCGGGACGCCGCGTGGGAGCATGGAAGAGGGTGGTCAGTTGCCGGTTGTCGGTTCTCAGTTGCCTACAGCCTCTCCGCGTCTCGGCGTCTCCGCGCGAGATAGTGTTTTTTTTGAAGAGCGGGGTCTGAAGAGCGGGGTCGGGCATTGAAACGGGCCGGGACACTTCCGCAGTCAACCCTTGGGATAATGCTTTGACGGCGTCACGAGGTGCGTCTCTCTTGCCGGCTCGGCCGGATTGAAGACGAAGCGATGCGGCTCGACCGTGCGGGCGAGATCACCGAGGCATGTTGGCGTGCGATCCCCCTTCATTTTCCCGAAGTGCAATTGGACGTATTCACGGTGATGCCGAGTCATGTGCATGGGATTATCTGGATTGTTGATGGAGGCGGACGGATCGAACGGGCGACGCATGCGTCGCCCCTACGAGGTCTTGTTCTTCGGACTAATCCGGGTGCAGCCGTTTCAGAGCGGGGACAGGGCCGCTGTGACAACCAAGAGGGACCGGCTCTCTTGCGGGCCGGTCCCTGAGTTGTGCGCGGCAGCGGGCGTCAGATGGTCTCGTCGGCCTCGGGCTCCACGGTCGTGGGACTTTGGGGGTCGGCGGGCTTGTCCCTCTTGAGCGCGTCCATCTTCTCCATCAGGCGATCCAGCATCTCGCGGTTTCGCTGCTCCAGGCTCTGCATCCGTTCCTGGAGCCGCTCCATCTGCTCCTGCAATTTCTCGACGGCTCGGTCCTTCTGCTCGGACAACCGATCCAGGTCCGGCTGAGGGATCGACCGGAGATACCTGCGGTACATTTCCGGCCGGGGCGGCTCGGGCAGGCGGAACCGCTTTCCGATGACCACGTCGGTCTTCACATTCTCGCGGGCATTCTCCACCGCCTCGCGGGTCTGGTCGCGATACTTCTCCGGCAGCGCGTCGAGCTTGCCCACGGTCGTACGGTGCTCCTCGCCGTTGGCCTCGACGATCACCGTGGAGTCTTCATTCTTCGGATCGCCCTCGATGGTGATCGTGTACTCCTGACCGTTGTCGTTGTGGTGGATGGTGCGCACTTCCTTGAAGAACCGATTCACATCGACGTTGAAGTCGGGCATCTTGTCGAAGGGGACCTCCAGCCATTCCTGGCCGTCGGGCCCGATTTTGAAGACCTTGCCGGGCTTCCAGGTCGTCACGGCCTCGGGCTCCGGCGGATACTTGAGCTGCGGGTCTTCGCGGACCGCTTCCAGGTTCACCTGCAAGGCCTTGCGCTGTCCCAGGTGAACGATCTCCAACGACACGTCGTCGCCGACCTTGCCGCCGCGAACGCCCTCGACGACCTGCTCCACGGCGGTGACCTTCTTGCCTTGAAAGGCGATGACCAGATCGTCCCGCACCAAGCCGGCCTTGTCCGCCGGACTGTCGACAACGATGTTTCGAATTCTGACGCCCTGCCCAGTCTCCAGGCCCAGGTGCCTGGTCAACAGCTCCGGCAGCGGAGCGGAGTCCAGCTCCACGCCCATGAGGGCCCGCTGATCCTGGGCGAAAGACACGGACCCGACAATCCACAGAACCACACATCCGAACAGCAAAGCACTTCTTTTCATAGGATCTCCTTTCATCATAGACCGCCGTGATACGAGGCCGGACGGGCCATGCCTTCACGGTATCCTTCAATGAGCCACTGATTGCCCGCCTGGTCGGTGAAGCCGTACCATTCCACCTCGCGGGTGACCGGGTCGGGAGTTCGCGGCTGCAGCTTTCGCCAACTCTCGTCCAGGACCTCCGTGCCGGCAGGCGTCTCTTTCACGATCTGCGGGGGATTCGTATCGTCAATCAAAGACCTGTCGTTCTTGACCAGGACAAAATGCACAGCCATGCCAAGGAGGAAGCCCGCAGCCAACCCGATGGCGAGACGGGACGGGCCGCCGATGCGAATGATTCTCTGTCGGACCGAGCCTCTGCTCTGTCGCCAGGCCCGCTCGAAAACGTCTTCCGGAGCGGCCCCCCCCTGCCGCACCTGTTGTTCGACGATCTCGCGGCCGCATTCGTGCAGCACGCGCATCTGCTCGAGAAGCCCCCGGGCCCGGGCGTTGTGCTCCAGCTCCCGGTCGAGGACCCGCTGCTCGGCCGGCGCGATCTCGCCGTCCAGAAGCTTGCCGATCAGGATTTCCAGTCTGTCGTCTGTCGCGCTCATGTTCCACGCACCTTCTCTTTTCCGGCGATTCGGTCCCGGATCATCTGTCGGGCCCGCACCAGCCGGATTTGCATCGTCGTGATCGGAACGTCCAACACCTCGGCCATCTGGGCGTAGGTCAGGTCGCCCGAGTGGGCCAGCAGGAAGACCTCGCGGTACTTCTCGGGAAGCTCCCGCACGGCCTCCAGCACCCGACCGCACAATTCCTTCCTGGCCACGTCCTCCGCAGGGTCGCCCACGTAGCCGGCGTCCCCTGCCTCGGTCGGCGCGGGTTTCTGCCGCCGGTGGTGCTTGATCGCCTCGTGTCGGGCCAGGATCGCCAGCCAGGCGCGGAACCGCTCCGGCTCGCGGAGAGCGTGAATCCCCTCGATGACGCGGAGGCAGATCTCCTGCATCACGTCGTCGAGGTCCTTCCCGTCCCCCAGGACGCTGTAGACCAATCCCCTGAGCCAGTTCCAGTTGCGGCTCAGCAACATCTGGACGGCCTCTTTGTCGCCTCGCCGGGCGGTGCACACCAGCATCAACTCATTGGATTCGCGGTCACTCATGTCTTTCTGATGGAGTTCTGA
>CALMMH010000503.1 GCA_937868145.1 uncultured Phycisphaerales bacterium | reverse complement strand
TCAATTCGGTGGACAGCAATGTCCCTGCCGGCCGTCCGGGGGAGCCCTGGTTGTACTTCGATCCGAAACTGGGCATTCAGTTGCCCTTGTCGTACCGGACTTGGCCGGGAGCCTACCGGCCTGAGCAGTTCGGAATGACCGCCGTGGAGTTCACCAAGATATTCGGTCGGCATATGCCCGGCGGCGGCTCGGGGGAAATCACTGCCACTGAGGCCGAGGCCATCGGCGCTCAGTATGCCTCCGGAAAGCTGGAGGTCAACTGCTTGGCGTGCCACAATGCGGATCCCAGGCAGGACCAGGGCAGTCCCACCGGCTACGCGATCCAGGTGAGCAAGACCAATTTTCGTTGGGCGGCTGCGGCTTCGTGCGGGTTCGCCGATGTGAGCGGGTCGGTGGCGGACGCGAGTCCGACGTTCGATCCGTTCATGCCCGATGAAACGGATGAGAAGGCGCCTCGCGTCGCCTATGACAAAAAGGTGTTCAACGCCAAGGGCGCCGTCTCGATGAACATCGTGCGGGAGGCGTCCAAACAGCGGTGTTACTTCTGCCACAGCGATCTGTTCTGCGGCGAGAACGGCGAGAAGACCGAGAAGTGGCACACCGACGAGGACATTCACATGACCGCGGGCCTGACCTGCGTGGATTGCCATCGCAACGGCCTGGACCACAGCATCGTCAGAGGCTACGAGGGCGAGTCCGCCTGCTCCAGCAACATGATGGCGGCCTCGACGTCGTGCCGCGGGTGCCACCTGGGCGACGAGCACGGCAAACGAGAGACGGGTGGTCGCTTGGGCGCCCCGGTGCCTGACCACAAGGGAATTCCGACCGTCCACTTCGAGAGATTGACCTGCACCGCATGTCATTCCGGCCCTTGGCCGAGCGACAAGCCCGTGCTGGCCAAGACCTCGCGAGCGCACCGCCTGGGGACGATCAACGTCAACAAAGACCCGCGAGTCTTGCCGCACGTTTTGGCCCCTGTCTTTGTGAAGGAGGCCTCGGTCGATCCCAACAGCCCGGCCAAGATCGGACCGCATAAGCTGGTTTGGCCGTCCTTCTGGGGCGTCGCCGACGCGAACGACAGCGTCACACCCATTGGGCTGGCCGTGGTCGCCAAGGTCGTCGGCGCCGCGTTGAAGGACGCCGCCAAGGCCGAGACCGGCGGCGATTGGGCCCAAGTGAAGGAAGAAGAGGTCGAGCAGGCGCTGAAGGCCCTGGCGCAAGCAGGGCAGACCAAGCCTGTATACGTCACCGGCGGCATGCTGTATGAGCTGGACGAGAGCGGAGCTTTGAAGAGCCGCGAGGATCATCCGGCGGCCGCCCCGTACGCGTGGGCGATGGCTCACAACGTCCGTCCGGCGGCGCAGTCGCTGGGCGTCGGCAAGTGCACCGTCTGCCACTCCACGCAGTCGCCGTTTTTCTTCGGCAAGGTGGCCGTGGATTCGCCGATAGTCTCCGTCAGCAACCTGATGAAGACGCAGTACGAGTTCCAGAAGGCGTCGCATGTCCGGACGTGGTTCTTCGCGTTCTCCTTCCTCTTCCGACCGTGGTTCAAAGTGATCGCGATCTGCTCGTGTGCGATCATCGGAATCGTGTTGTTGCTCTACGGGCTCAAGGCCCTCGGCGCGGTGGCCAAGGTGTTGTCCGAACAGGAATGAACAAGCGGATGAGGGATGACGACAAATCATCCCTCATCCATAATCCATAATCAGTGAGTAGGTGCTCAGGATGTTTCAAACGGTTTCGATCGTCGCTCTCTTGGTGACATTCATCGGTATCGCCCTGCACTGGATTCTGACCCCGGCGGGCGGACCTCGCTGCCCGATTTCCGGCGGGATCCACGTGTTCAGTCTGCTGTTGATCGAGCAGCGGTCCAGTCTCCTGGGCGCTCTGAAGAAACTCTGCTACTTGGTCGCGATGGTCTGTTTCCTCGTTCTGGCGGTCACGGGATTCTATCCGACGCTGGTCAAGGGCACGAACATCTCGGGATTTCTCATGTACATCCACGCCACGTTCGCCCCGGTCTTCGCCTTGTGTCTGGCGATTCTGGCGATCACGTGGGCGGGCAGCCACCGATTCGTCGCATCCGACTGCCCATGGTTGCTCCGGTTGCTTCGCCGGGTGACGCGGATGCGTCTGCCTGCGGACGACCGCGGCTGGTGCTGTTCGCTGGTGGTCTACAAACTGACCTTCTGGTTGATTCTGTTTCTGGCTCTGCCCCTGATCCTGTCGATCGTCGTGAGCATGTTCCACCTGCTCGGGACGGATTGGCAGCATCTGACGCTGGCGATGCATCGGTGGACCAGCCTGGTCTTTGCGATCGCGGTCATCATCAATACCTACTTGGCGATTCGGTTGCGGATGTCGGCCCGGGCATAGATGCGTCGTCGAATGTTGCGTTCGTAGTGAGAGGCCGGGCCTTGAACGATTGCGGGCCCGGCGTCATCGTATCAGGGCGTCGTGGCGGGCCGTGTGGCAAATGGCTCGGCGGCAGAGAGAAGTGATGGGGAGAAAAATGTACGCCATGTCATCGATGGGCAAGGGCGGGGTACACCCGCTCCGTGCGCTCTCCCTGTCTCGATTCTGTCATCCGCCGATTCTGTGTAGGGATACTGTGAGTCGGGTTAGTTCATTTAGGAGAGCCGATCATGAGTAATGGAACATTGCCAAGTTACCTCAGTATGGCCAAGGCGAACCCGCCCACGAACCGGGCTCCTTGGTACAAGAACACCGCCCCCACGTACGCAGGCATCTTCCTGTGGTTTGTATTTTGGAGCCAGGCGCCGAGCGGCGGTTCCGGGATCCCCGGCGGCACGCTGTCGCAGGGCGTGGGCGTTGCCCTGCTGGGGCTGGTCATTGCCGCGGCGCTGTGCCATTTTCTGTTCTACTATGTGCCGGGCATGCTCGGCCTGAAGACAGGTCTGCCTCTGTACGTCGTCGGCAGCGCCCAGTATGGCACGCAGGGCGGGTTCCTGATGCCGGGCTTCCTCATGGGCGCTCTCCAGTTCGGCTGGCTTGGCGTGAACGCATACTTCTCGTCGCAAGCTCTAGGGCCCCTCGTCGGCGGCAGTGCGGCCGCAGTGAAAGTCCTTGCGGTATTGTGGGCGCTTCTGGCGGCGTTCGTAGGGCTCAAGGGCATTCAGTACGTTGCGAAAGTGGCGACATTCCTTCCTCTGATCCCGATCCTGATCCTTGTGGTTCTTCTGGCCAAGACGATTGGCGGCATTGGTGACTTCGATGGCCAGAAGCTCGTCGCGGCTC